>JBEIFU010000097.1:0-9203 GCA_040382295.1 Alphaproteobacteria bacterium | reverse complement strand
GTACGCGTGATCCTGCCGCGTGCGATGAGACAATTGAGATGGGCGAGACTTTCGCCCGTGGCCATGCCGTAATTGCCCGCTGTTATCTTCGCCCTGAACAGTGCCGGGAACACCTGGACAGCCTTTTTCGGCTCGACGCACAGGTCCAGGATCTTGCGCATACCATCCTCGTGATCGTCGATCAGCCGCGTCATGCGGGTTGCAACGCCATGGAATGGCTCGTTATGCGCGGGCAGGATGAGGGTGTCATCGGGGATCGTCGCGTGCAGGTGACGGCAGGAGTCCAGCCACTCCTGCAGCGGGTTGGCTTCGGGCTCGGTCGGAAACACGCTGACGTTCGAGGAGATCCGCGGCAGGATCTGGTCGCCTGAGATCATCAGCTTCCGGTCCGGGCACCACAGACAGGCATGCTCCGGCGCATGCCCGCGTCCCACCACGATGCGCCAGCGGTCGCCACCGATCACGTATTCCTGTCCATCGACAAGGCGAATGTAGGACTGGGGTAGCTTGGAGACGCCGGCGCCAAAGCCGCCGAAGCGCTGGCGATATACATTGAGCGACTCCTCGGACCATCCGGCTGCGCGGTAGAACGCAACGCCTTCCTCAGGCGCGGGCTGGCCTGTGTCCATGACAAGCGTGCGACAGAGCAGGTAGTCAGTGCGTGACATCAGCAGCGGCGCGTGAAAGCGCTCGGCGATCCAGCCTGCGAGCCCCACATGGTCGGGATGCAGGTGCGTCACGAAGATGCGCTTGACCTTGCGGCCGCCCAGGTACTGCCAGACCTGTTCCCACAAGCCCTGCACTGCGGGCGCATTGATGCCCGTGTCGACGAGAGTGAGGCCATCGCCGTCCTCCAAGGCCCACACGTTGATATGGTTAAGCTGGAAGGGAAGCGGCAAACGGATCCAGTGAATGCCGGGCGCCACTTCAATCGTGGTGCCGGGTTCCGGCCTTGCCGGAAAGGGATAGCGCAATCCGTCGCGTTCCCGCGGGGTTGAGGCCTCTGCGCCGTCGAGGGTTGTTGTCATGGATAGCCTGATTCCAGTGGCAGTTCGTCATCACGTTAGGCTTGGGGGCCAGCGCACGCAAACGGGATGCTAAACGCCGTCCATTCCCTTGCGTTTCCCTTGCCCGGATCCAGAGCCGTAGGCAGCCTTGTAGCCCGGCTTGAGCCATCGCAGTTCCGATGAACCGTGAGCGGCCTTGTCCCACACAAACCAGGCATAGGCTGTCGTACCGCTGCCGGCGCGGGGGGCATCCTTCATGTAGAAGGTAATCCGTTCACTGAAGACCCACACCCGGGCGGGCGGCGTCTCGAGAAAAATGGTGTTGGCGCGATTGGCTCCTTCGAGAAAGGCAAGGCGCAGGAGCAGGGCGAGTTTCCGACGTGCAAGTTTCAGCCCGTGGACCACGAAAGCTTCGGCGGCATTGTAGGGTGGATTGGTCACGATGTTGTCGACTTGCCGCGTGGCCTTCAGGAAGTCGACGCCCGATGTGCCAAAGCCGCGCGCATGCAAGTCGCTTGCGCGCACGGCGTACCCGGCCCCTTCGAGCACACGCGCCATTTCGCCGTCGCCGCAAGCGCATTCCCAGATACGCCCTTCAAACGTCTCACTGGCAAGGAGGGCGTGGGTAGCCCAGGCGGGCGTGGGAAAAAAGTCGGGTCCGTCGCGGTCGGCGTTGCGACGTGCCGGCGGCTTGAAAGCACCGTTGAGGTTATAGGTCCGGTCTGTCCGGCTCATTCAAGCCCGGGCCGCACGTAAGGACATTTCGCGCGACCACAGTCTCGCTTCTGCGAGGGTGCGAGGTAGGTTCCGCAGACATCGCATTTGGTCATGTCTTCGGATGGCAGGGTTGACTTCGGATGTTTCTGTGCACGGCGCAGCGCCTCCTGAAATTCCTCTCTCAGGCGAATGATGCGACCCCTGATCGCAAGATAGGCGAGCGTCCCGATGGCCAGCAGAACCAGAATCCAAACCATCTGGCCTTATAGCCCAAAGCGTGCCCAGAGCGCACGCTCTTCGAGCGTGGCTACCAGGCCTTCGGCCCAATCCTGCGGATGGGCTGACATGGATACGCCGCTGCGCTCGGCTCCCAGCCAGCTCCTCCGGGGCTGGATAATCCGGAATTCCACATCTTCGCCGAACTTCTGTTCGCAGACGCTACGCAGATCACCAATGCCGTCGACCAAGCCAAGCTTTGCCGCCGCGGCCCCGGTCCAGAACATGCCTGAGAACATCTCGGCCTCTTCGCCCTTGAGCCGCCCTTCGCGGCGCTTGCGGACGAGGGTCTTGAAGCTCTCGTGCACTTCCCGCTGCAGGGCCTCGAGATGGGCTGCATCGCGAGGTTCCTCGGCACGAAACGGATCGAGCATGGCCTTTCGATCGCCCGCAGTGTGGACGCGGCGTTCGATGCCGAGCTTTCCGATCAGATCCTGGAAACCAAAGCCGGAGGAAATCACGCCGATCGAGCCAACGATCGAATTTTCGTGTGCATGGATCTCGTCCCCTGCCAGCGCGAGCATGTAGCCACCTGATGCGGCAACGTCTTCGGCAAAGGCCAGCACCTGAAGTCCCGACTTTGCCGCGAGACTGCGGATGCGATCATGGATCAACGCCGCCTGGACGGGCGAGCCGCCGGGCGAATTGATAATGATTGCGACGGCGGCCACGCTTTCATCCGCGAAGAGCTTCTCGAGCGGATCAGCTACGGCAGCAAGGCTCAGTCCGCGGCTGAGACCGGTCCGCATGCCGATCGCGCCGCTAAGGCGCAACACAGGCACCTTGGGCGGTGATGACCGTGAAATGAAACGCCAGAGCTTGTCGGAAATGGTCTTTCCCATGCGCCTTATGTAGTGAGCGCGCCGCCATGCCGCAAGATTTCTTCTGCCTCGGCTGTCGGCTTTCCATCAGGTCCGTGCAGGATCACACCCCGGGCGATGATCAACGGGGCCGCGGAGTCGGTCACGAGGCGCAGAACAATTCTCTTGGCGCCTATGCCCGGCGATGGCCACAGCGGAGTGATGGTGACACCACTTCCCTGCGGGGACAGGGCTGCAAGCGCCGTCGCCAGCTGGGCCGGAGGCAGGATGACGGTCACGGTTCCTCCGGGCCGCGTGATGGCGCGTGCATTGCGCAACCAGCGGTGCAAGGCCTCGGTCCCGATCGATTTTGCCACTGCCCTCGCCTGCTCGGCCGACCTGGTGCCACGCGCGGCGTCATGGAATGGCGGATTCGTCAACACGTGATGGAAGTGCTGGCGCGGCAGGCTGCGGGCGCGGCCGGTGAGATCGGCATCGAGACAGTCAAACTTTTCAGCGAAACCATTTCGCTCTGCATTGTGAAGGGCCAGCGTGCGCATGTGCTCGTCGCAATCCACGCCCGTGACCGAGAGACCCGTGACACGCGCAGCCAGGCAAAGCCCTGCGGTGCCGACACCGCAGCCCAGATCGCAAACGCTTTGGCGCGCGCGCGCTGGAACAGCAGCCGCCAGCATCACTGCGTCGAGACCAGCCCGAAACCCGCGGCGGGGCTGCACTAGCCGCAGTCGGCCTCCGAGGAAGGCATCGTCCGTCAGGTTGTCTGCGTCCAATGGACGCTGTTCAGCGCGCGAGGACATGGGCAAGACCGGCGTCGCTCAGCAAGCGCCTGGCCCGCTGGAGGTCGGCAGCGTCAACCATCATGCGCCTCGGGAACGCGCCGATGTTGCCGTCCATCATGTTCATGTGCTCGTCCAGCCCCACGAAACGGATGTGCTCGGATTGCAGCAACGCGCGGACATATGACAGCATCACCAAGTCATTGCTGCGCAAAAGCTCGACCATGGCCGGGGCGTGACCTCGCTCACTCTTGACCCGGGGCGCGCCGGGAATAATGTCCCCCGGGTCAATTGACGCTCCGCGCATCCTATCGCGCGGCAACAACGGATCAAACATCTTGCGCGCCATTCACCGATTGAACAAAGGGGCTGGCGAGCCGAAAGGGGCTGTCGAGCGCCTGTTCCGGCTCGTGGAGGGCGACCTTCAGCACGTGAATGCGCTGATTCTCGAGCGCATGCGCTCCGACGTGCCGCTCATTCCCGAGCTGGCGGGACACATCATCAATTCCGGTGGCAAGCGGCTTCGGCCGATGCTGACCCTGGCTGCAGCCCAAATCTGTGGTTACCAGGGCCTTGGGCACATTCGCCTCGCGACGGCCGTGGAATTCATCCACACGGCCACGCTGCTGCACGATGATGTTGTCGACGAGAGCGACCTGCGCCGCGGAAAAGCAGCGGCGCACGTCATTTGGGGCAATTCACCGAGCGTGCTGGTCGGGGATTTTCTGTTCTCGCGTTCGTTTCAGCTGATGGTGGAGACCGGCAGCCTGCGGGTGCTCAATATCCTGTCGAATGCGGCGGCCGTGATTGCCGAGGGCGAGGTGATGCAACTCAGCGCGAAGGGAAACATCGGCACCGCCGAGGATACCTATTTGCGAATCATTTCGGCCAAGACGGCGGCGCTGTTCGCGGCAGCCGCAGAGGCCGGCGCCGTGATCGCCCAGGCTGACGGCCTTCGCGAGATGGCACTGAAGTCCTATGGCAACAACCTGGGCATAGCGTTCCAGCTTGTCGACGATGCACTCGATTATTCGGGGCGCGAGGCGATGATGGGCAAGGCTGTCGGCGACGATTTCCGGGAGGGCAAGCTTACGCTACCCGTGATCCTGGCTCTGACGCGAGCAAATGCCGAAGAAGCCGAATTCTGGCGTCGTACGATGGTGCAGCATAACCAGGCCGAAGCCGACCTTACCCACGCCATTCACCTGATCGAGAAACATCAGGCGCTGGCGGATACGCTGGCGCGCGCCCGCGGGTTCACAGACCAGGCCTGTGCAGCACTGAACGTGTTCCCGGACAGTCCCATGCGACGGGCCCTTAACGAGCTCGCCGAGTTCTGCGTCAGTAGGGCCTATTGAGGGGCGAGGAGCCCGCAGCTGGCGATCCACCAATCGGGGTGGGCGGCGCGCAGGACGCTGGCGGCGGCTTGTGCTGATTCAACTCCGGGATACATGCCGAAACAGGTAGCACCGCTGCCTGACATGCGGGAGAGAAGGCAGTCCTTTGTTGCGACAAGCGCTTGCTCCACACGCATGATCGCGGGCGCGAGGCGCCTTGCAGGTGCTGCAAGGTCATTGGTTGCACGATCAAGCCAGGCTGCGAGCTCGCGCGGGGTCTTGAACCGATCCGGAGATGCAGGCGCACGGGCTCCCGAGCGTACCTGCAAGCTCGCGAACACCGCCGCCGTGGACAGCTCGACGCCCGGATTCACCAGCACCATGCTGAAGTCTGGCAGATCCGGTGCGGGCGCGAGCTGCTCACCTTCGCCCGACATGATGCTGGGTGCACCGCGAAGGCATAGGGGAACATCCGCACCGAGGCTGCGACCGATGCGAAACAAGTCTTCGTCGGAGATAACAAGCCCCCAGTGCCGCGTCAGGAGAAGCAGTGTCGCAGCAGCGTCACTGGAGCCGCCGCCGATGCCAGAGGCAACCGGGAGGGCTTTGTGAAGGGTGAGAGACGCACCACCGACGGCCTGCCCCCTTGCCAGGGACCATTCCTGAAGTGCAGCGGCAGCCCTGAGGACAAGGTTAGATGGGCCTGCGTCGAGCCCGACACAATTCGGACCTGATAGTGTGAGGGTGAGGCGATCGGCGCGGGTGACGCTTACCATGTCCCCGATATCGGCAAAGACCGCGAGGCTGAGCAGATCGTGATAGCCACTGGCGTGCCGCTCGCCCACGTGCAGGAACAGGTTGACCTTGGCCGGTGCAAAGCGTAGCACGCCTGGCTCCATCAGTCTGGCGCACTGCCGCGCGGTGCGGCGGCGCCATTTTCAAGGCCAACTTCCAGTTTTCGGCGGATATTCGGCTCTTCGTCCTTCTCCGGCCCGAGAGACAAGGCATGCTGCCACTGGAACCTTGCTTCCTGCTGACGACCGACCTTCCAGTACACGTCTCCGAGATGATCGTTGATGGTTGCCTGTCCCGGCTCGAGATGGACTGCCTTCTCGAGATAGCGCAGCGCCTGCGCATAGTCGCCGAGACGGTAGTAAGCCCATCCGAGACTGTCGACGATGTAGCCATCCTCGGGACTTGCGGCGACGGCTTGCTTCAGCATCTCCAGCGCCTGCTGGATGTTCTCGCCGCGATCGACCCATGAGTAGGCAAGATAGTTCATCACCGCTGGATTGTTGGGTCTCAACGTGAGCGAGCGCTTCAGGTCCTGCTCGGCGGCTGCCCAATTGCCGGCGCGCTCGTGCGCGATGCCGCGCGCATAATACTGCACCCAGTGGCGCGGCCACGTCTTGTCGATCAACCCGAGTGCACGATCGTAGGCCTCGATGGCAGCGGTGAAGTCCTCGCGACCGCGATGAACGTCGCCCAACGCTGACCACGTGGCAACATCTTCTGCCGTTCCATCGAGGGCGGCCTTCAGGACGCGTGCCGCCTCATCCGGCTTCTCGCGCCGCACGAAGATGCGGGCAATCTGGCGTTGCGCGGCCGCTCGGATGGGCGACGTTGCCGGAATCCGGTTGTAGAGCGCCGACGCCTGCTCGAGGCGGCCTGCCAGCTCCAGACGCTCTGCGAGGAGAATGGTCGAGAGTTCATGCTGGGGCGCTAGCGCGAGAGCGATCTGGAGGTAGAAAACCGGTACTTCAACGGCATCGTCTTCCGCCAGGTTGGTGGCAACACCGTACAGCGTCTCGGCAACGCCCTCGCGTGCGTTCGATACGAGGCGAGCCGGGGTCTCGCCCCGTTCGATGCGCCGGACCTCGTTGAGGATTACCGGATTGTCCGGGAATTTCTCGAGGAAACCGTTGAACAGGGCGATGGCCTGCGGCGCCTGGCCTGACCGTGCCAGGTGGATGCCCTGGGCCTGGACAAGGCGCTGGGCTTCGCCGTTCGACAAAGACGTCGCTTGCGCAAAGTGCTGCAAAGCTCCCTGCGGGTTGCCTTCGAGATCTTCCAGGATCGCGCGATGGTAGAGGAGGAAGGCCTTTGCGCCCGAGAATTCCTCGAGACTAGAGAGCGCAGCGCGTGCCGCGACTGCGTTGCCTTCCGAGAAATGAGCGTAGGCCGTGGCGATGCGTGCCGTCACTTCTGCGGGTGGATCGTCGGTGATCCGACTGAATGCATCCCGTGCCCGTGCGTAGCCTGCGTCGCGCAGGGACCGCATGCCGATGACCAGGTTCGGGAGCTTGGCCGTCGGCATCGACTTCAGGAGTTTCTCGGCGAGATCGGAAGCCGCGTCGAGGTTTCCCGAGGAAACCTCGCTTACCAGGGCACGCTCAACAAGGACAAGGTTGTCGGGGTCATGCCGCAGCGCCCGTCGGTAATAGCTGGCCGCCGCCGCTGCGTCACGCAGGTTTGTCGCGTGGCGCGCCGCGAGATAACTGCCGTAAGGGCCGGTGGTTTCGCGCGTGAGCCCCGTGGCCGGGCGGATGTCCTCGAACACGGCGCACTGGGTCAGGGCGAGTACGATGCCCACGTTCACGGCTGTGATCGCCGCTATCCATTTGACCACTTTGCCATTCGACACGTTTGCTGCCCCCAACTGGCCACCTCGCCTGATTGGCGACATCTCACATGTTCGGATAGGTCGGCCCACCACCGCCTTCCGGCGTTACCCAGTTTATGTTCTGCGACGGATCTTTGATATCGCAAGTTTTGCAGTGGACGCAGTTCTGCGCATTGATGACGAACCGCGGATTTGCGCCAGTTTCGTCGCGGACCACCTCGTAGACCCCGGCCGGGCAGTAGCGCTGTGCGGGTTCGTCATAGGTGGGAAGGTTGCGTGCGATGGGGACCGTCGGGTCCTTGAGCGTGAGGTGGACTGGCTGGTCTTCCTCGTGGTTGGTGCCCGAGAGGAATACCGAAGACAGCTTGTCGAAGCTCACGATGCCATCGGGCTTGGGATAGTCGATGCGGCTGCAGGAGGCTGCCGGCTTGAGCGTCGCATAGTCCGGCTTGCCGTGCTTCAAGGTGATGGGGCTCGTGCCGAAGATCTGATTCAACCACATGTCGGCTGCGCCAAAGCCGACGCCGAGCAACGTGCCGAAACGGCTCCAGAACGGCTTCACGTTCCGCACCCGCTTCAAGTCGCGGTAGACGTGGCTCTCCTCGTAGGCTGAGGTATAGGCGGTGAGTTCATCGTTTGCACGACCGTCGGCCAGCGCGTTGAAGGCTGCCTCGGCTGCCATCATGCCGGTCTTCATCGCATTGTGGCTGCCCTTGATGCGCGGCACGTTCACGAACCCTGCCGAACAACCGATGAGCGCGCCGCCGGGGAATGTCAGCTTTGGAACCGACTGGAATCCGCCCTCGGTAATTGCGCGCGCGCCATAGGACAGGCGCTTGCCGCCTTCGAGATAAGACCGGATCGAGGGGTGCGTCTTGTAGCGCTGGAACTCGTCGAAGGGTGACAGGAAGGGGTTCGTGTAATTCAGGTGCACAACGAAGCCGACCGAGACGAAACCGTCACCCCAATGATACATGAAGGATCCACCGCCCGTGTCGTTCGAGAGCGGCCAGCCCATCGTGTGCAACACGAGCCCCGGCTGATGCTTTTCCTTCGGCACCTGCCAGAGCTCCTTCAGGCCGATGCCGAATTTTTGCGGGTCTCGGTCCTTGTCGAGCTGAAAGCGCGCGATCAGCTGTTTCGACAACGAACCGCGGACGCCTTCGCCAAACAGGGTGTACTTGCCCAAGAGCTCCATGCCGCGCGTGAAGCCGCCTTTCGGCTTCCCATCGCGTCCGATGCCCATGTCGCCCGTGGCGATGCCGCGCACGGCTCCCTTGTCGTCGTAGAGAACCTCTGCTGCCGCAAAACCAGGATAGATCTCGACGCCCGCTTGCTCGGCCTGGGTCGCCAGCCAGCGGCAGACATTGCCGAGGCTTGCGATGTAATTTCCGTGATTGCCCATGAGGGGCGGCATCAGGATGTTGGGAATGCGGATGTTCCCGCCCGGTCCTAGATAGAGGAAGCGGTCATCGGTGACAGGCGTGTCGAGCGGCGCACCCCTTTCCTTCCAGTCCGGGAACAGTTCATTCAGCGCGATGGGGTCGATCACCGCGCCGGATAGAATGTGCGCACCGACTTCGGAGCCCTTTTCCACGACGCAAACCGTCACATCCCTTCCGGTTTCGGCGGCGAGCTGTTTCAGG
>JBEIFU010000096.1:0-9272 GCA_040382295.1 Alphaproteobacteria bacterium | reverse complement strand
GCTTGAACTCAAGACGTCATTCATCGGGCGCGCGGATGTGGGGACCTATGTGGGTGAGGGCTGGGTACGCCACCGCGGCAAGTCCATCGCATTTGCAGAAGCCGAATTGCGCAATGAGGCTGGCGATGTTGTGGCGCGGGCGAGTGCTACGCTAAAGGTTGGGCTTTGATGCTTCGGATCGTCTCGCGTCCGTCCCCGAACTTCAACGAGCGCGCTGGTGCCGGTTTGCCTGACATGCTGATCCTTCACTATACCGGCATGGAGACCGGCGAGGCCGCGATGGCGCGGCTTACCGATGCAGAGGCGCGCGTGAGTGCGCACTATACGGTCGACGAGGACGGATCCGTCTTCGCTCATGTCGATGAAAAAAAGCGCGCCTGGCATGCCGGTGTGTCGAGCTGGCGGGGGCAGGCGGATATCAACTCGCGCTCGGTCGGCATCGAGATCGTCAATCCCGGGCACGCGTTCGGCTATCGTCCGTTTCCCGCGGTGCAGATCGCCGCCGTGGTCGAGCTGAGTCAGGGTATCCTGTCACGCCACTGCATTCCCGCACGCAATGTCGTCGGGCACTCGGATGTGGCGCCCGCCCGCAAGGAGGATCCTGGCGAGCTCTTTCCGTGGGCGGTGCTCGCGCGCGCGGGCATCGGGCTCTGGCCGGTGCCTGTTCCGGTTTCCGGGGGCAGGCTTGTGCCCGGCCAGTCCGGCGAGGCCGTGGCTGACCTGCAGCGGCGGCTGCAGGCTTATGGCTACGGGATCGATGTGTCGGGTGTTTTCGACGAGGCCACGCGGTTGGTGGTGGTTGCCTTCCAGCGGCATTTCAGGCCGGGGCTTCTGGACGGCGTTGCCGACGGCGAGACACGCGCTTTGCTCGATGCCCTGATTGCAGGGCTTGACGCGCGGACCTGACGTGCCATTTATGCTCCCGAGCCAGAAGGCTGGATGATCGCTGGTGTGGCAACATGCTGGAGGAAAGTCCGGGCTCCACGGAAGCATGGTGCCGGGTAACGCCCGGCGGGGGCGACCCCAGGGATAGCGCCACAGAAATCAAACCGCCGTGCATGCACGGCAAGGGTGAAACGGTGCGGTAAGAGCGCACCGCGGCCTTGGCAACAAGGACGGCACGGCAAGCCCCGCCAGGAGCAACGCCAAATAGGGATGGCAGATGAGCTGTTTCCGGCTCGTCATCCGGGTCGGCGGCGCGAGGCGTCCGGTAACGGGCGTCCCAGAGGAATGGTCATCCATCTCCCGCAAGGGAGGGGACAGAACCCGGCTTACAGGCCCTCTGGCTCATTTTTTCTTTCGGTATCGGCCTACAAGATTTCGGGGTCTCGGGTGGCCGCTGCACGACCCGTAGGATGGCGTTCTCTCTCCATTCTAAAATGAGACGTCTCGTCTATATTCTCCTGCTGGCGGTTTTCCCGGAGGGAATGCGCTGTAAACCCTTGAAATTCCACATGAAGGCGTTGACGCCCATGATTGCCCATGGTATCCCATAAAATACAGATACGGGTCCTGCGGGCCCGTGTCGATGGGTTTTGCCGGGTCGTGCGTCGGGAACGCGCCGCCATTTCGTGTTGGGGTGTCTTGGTCCGTCCGTTTCTTTGCGCGCTGTTGGCGAGGGGGTCGCAATGAAATTTGCGCGGCCGTTCCTGTCGACGTTCGTCAACAAGGTCGACGCCAAGGGGCGTGTGTCTGTGCCGGCGCGTTTCAGGGACATCCTGGAGGCGCAGGGGGCGCGAGCCCTCTACGCGCGCGCATCAACCTCCGGGCCTGCCGTGGTTGCGGGTGGGTTGTCGTGGATGGAACAACTGCATGCCGAGGTTGCTGCTCACGACCCCTCGGGCGAAGTGCATGATGACTTCGCCTATGCGCTTCTTGGTGACACGGTCGAGCTCAGCCTGGATGGCGAGGGTCGCGTGGGCTTTCCCGAGGAGCTCATGCGTCATGCTGGCGTCGAGGGGCTTGCTGCCTTTGTCGGGATGGGGGCCTATTTCGAGATCTGGGAGCCGCGTGCCCTCGAGGTTCGCAAGGCGCAGGCCCGCCTGGCGACCGCCGAGCGGCGCGGGAAGCTGCGCCTGCCGCCGCGCGAGGGGTCCCGATGAATGAGACCATCCACTTGCCGGTCCTGCTTGCGGAGGTGCTTGAGGCGCTGGCACCGCGCGATGGAGAGACTTTTGTCGATGGCACGTTTGGTGGCGGAGGCTACGCGCGTGCCATCCTGCGCGCGGCGAACTGCAAGGTGATCGGATTTGACCGTGATCCTGCGGCGATCACACGTGGTAAAGAAATCGTTAGGGAATTTCCGGGCAGGCTGACGCTCATCAACGGGACGTTCGGCGCCATGCAGGACTTGCTCGCAGCACAGGGTGTCGGGGCGGTCGATGGGATCGTGCTCGACCTTGGCGTCTCATCCGACCAGCTCGAGGTCGCCGAGCGGGGCTTTTCCATCCAGCATGACGGGCCGCTCGACATGCGCATGGGTACCACCGGCATTTCGGCTGCCGGCGTGGTGAACAGCTATAGCGAGCAGGCGCTGGCGGGTATCATCTACGTCTATGGCGAGGAGTTGAGGGCCAACGCGGTCGCGCGAGCCATCGTTGCCGCCAGGGCGAAGGGCGAGATTTCAAGGACCGGCGAGCTCGCATCCATCTGCGCGCGCGTCGTCGGGCGGCAGGCAAGCGGCATTCATCCTGCCACCCGTACCTTCCAGGCGTTACGGATCTATGTGAACGATGAGCTGGGTGAGCTTGCGCGCGGCTTGAATGCTGCAGAGGCGCTGTTGAAGCCGGGTGGGCGCCTGGTGATCGTCTCGTTCCATTCGCTCGAGGATCGCATGGTCAAGCGCTTCCTTGCCGATCGCTGTGGGCGAGGTCCCCAGGGATCGCGGCACATGCCGCTCGCTGGCGCTGCGCCGCGACCGTCGTTCGATTCCTGCGCACGCAAGGCAGTGACCGCTTCGCGTGAGGAACTGCAGCTCAATGCACGTTCGCGCTCGGCGAAGCTCAGATTTGCCACACGTACACCGCAACCTGCGATCCCCTTCGACGCCGTTCGGGCCGGGGTGTTGCCGGAGGTGCGCGCATGAAACGAGCCATTGGTTTCCTCGGCAGTCTCCTTCTCGTCATGCTGATCTTCGGGCTCTATACGGGGGTGCATGAAGTCAAGCAGCAGGAGAAGACGCTCAAGGAGCTCGACCTGCAGATTGCTCGCGAGGCCGAGAACATCCGGGTGCTGAAGGCCGACTGGTCCTATTTCAACCAGTCAGAGCGTCTTGAGGCGCTTGTGCGCCAGCGCCTGAAGCTGATGCCGACCTCGCCAGCGCAAATCGTCATCATGGCAACTCTTCCCGAACGCGGCGCGGTCGAACTCCCGCATGACGCGACCGTGAAGCCATCGGATCTGCCGTTCCGAAAGTCCGACAACGCGGTTCCTGCCGAGCCCGCCTCCGTCCCCTCGCGTGGACCGACAACGCAGGTTGCGCCATGAACATGCAAGAAAAATTGCAGCGCCCGACGGATACGCGTGTTGCCCTTGCGAAGACCCGAGAGCGACTGGCGTTGACGATGACGTCCTGCCTCGTCGTGCTGGCCCTGATCCTGGGGCGGCTTGTCGAGGTCTCCATCCTGCGCGAGCCTTCCGTGGCGCGCAGCGCCGGTCCAAGCCACGCCACGTCCCTGTATCGTGCGGACATTGTCGATCGGAAGGGCGAAATCCTGGCGACGGACCTGCGGGGAGCGTCGCTCTTCGCTGATGCCCGCGTGATCTGGGACCCGGCCGAAGCCGCGCGTGACCTTGCGCACGCCATTCCCGGGCTTGATGCCAGCAGCGTTGCGGCGAAACTGTCGACCCGTCAGGCATTTGTCTGGATCAAGCGCAACGTGTCGCCTGCTCAGCAGCGGGCGGTTCGCCAGCTTGGATTGCCTGGGCTGCATTTCCGCGAAGAGCCCCGGCGGGTCTATCCCAATGGCCGGACGGCGTCCCACTTGCTTGGGTTTGTGAACGTCGACAATCACGGGCTGGCGGGGCTTGAGCGGGGTATCGAGGAAACCGTTCTCGAGCGACGCAACAAGGGTGGCGTCGTCGAGTTGTCGGTCGATCTGCGCGTGCAGCATGTGCTCGAGGATGAGCTTGCTGCGGCGATGGTGCGTCATCGGGCGAAGGGGGCGGCCGGTGTCGTGATGGATGTGAACAACGGCGAAGTCCTTGCGCTTGGCTCGTTACCTGACTTCGATCCCAATGAGCCGAGAGCTGCTGCGGCGAATGCCTTGTTCAACCGAGCGACGCTCGGCGTTTTTGAAATGGGCTCGACATTCAAGATCTTCACCGTTGCTGCTGCAATCGATGCCGGCACGAGTTCCCTCCAGTCGAGCTATGATGCCCGGTATCCGATCGCGCTCGGCAAGTTCAGCATCGACGACTTCCACGCTCAACGTCGCCAGCTGACTGTGCCGGAGGTGCTGATCCATTCTTCGAACATCGGGGCTGCTCGAATGGCCATGGAGACCGGTCCTGCGATGCAGGAGGCGTATTTCAACCGGTTCGGGCTGTTGCAGCCTGTTTCCTTCGATGTTCGCGAGACCGGGGCTCCTCTGGTGCCGAAGACATGGGGCCAGGCCGAGCTCATGACGACATCCTTCGGGCACGGCATTGCCGTATCTCCGCTGCATGTTGCGGCGGCGGTTTCTGCCGTAGTCAACGGGGGCAGCTATCACAAGCCGACCCTGCTCAAGCGCGATTCTGGTGCGGTGGTGCCGCATCGGCGTGTCATCTCTCCGGAGACCAGTGCACGCATGCGTGACCTGCTTCGCATGGTGGTTGTCCAGGGGACTGCGTCGAAGGCAGATGTGCCGGGCTATCCCGTGGGAGGCAAGACAGGCACGGCCGAGAAGCCTGGCATTCGCGGATATGACCGGGACCGGCTCCTGACGTCTTTTGTCGGTGTTTTTCCTGCGCGGAGCCCCCTCTACCTCGTGCTGGTCGTTCTTGACGAGCCCCAGCCGAGTGCCGAAACGCAAGGATCGGCTGCAGCAGGCTGGACGGCGGCGCCTGCAGCGGGCAAAGTCATTGCCCGGATTGCACCAATGCTGAACGTCCCGGTGGCGCCTATCGAGCCCTCGAAGGGTGCGCCCACGACGATGGCATCCTATGAGGAACTGCGCTGACACCATGCGCCTGAGCGCCCTGGCCGGATCCGCTCCCTTGGCGGAAGATCCCGACATTTGCGGATTGACCGCCGACAGCCGTGCGGTGCGGCCTGGCTATCTGTTTGCAGCCTTGCCGGGGACGCGAGCTGACGGAAATGCCTTTGTGAAAGACGCCGTTTCCCGTGGTGCACTGGCGGTGCTGGCCCGCGAGGATATCGCCGATCTGCCGGCGGGCGTGGCGCTGGTGCGTGATGACAATCCACGGCTCAGGCTTGCGCAGATGGCGGCCCGGTTTCATCACCGGCAGCCCGGGACGATCGTTGCGGTCACAGGTACCAATGGCAAGACGTCGGTTGCGTCGTTCACCCGCCAGATCTGGGCAGGGCTTGGACATGGCGCAGCCAGCTTCGGTACGCTTGGTGTCGTGTCACCGAATCTCATGCTGAGCCTGGGTCATACGACACCTGACCCCGTCGAGATCCATCGGCTGCTTGACCAGTTGGCCGCACAGGGCGTGTCGCATGTGGCATTCGAGGCCTCCAGCCACGGCCTTGCCCAGCATCGGGCGGATGCTGTTCGCCTGAGGGCAGCGGGGTTCACGAACCTGACGCGTGATCATCTGGACTATCATCAAACCTTCGAGGCCTATCGCGCAGCGAAACTGCGCCTGTTCACTGAAGTGCTTCCCCAGGAGGGCGTTGCCGTCATCAATGCTGATGGTGCGTGTGCTGACGATTTTCTGCAGGGTGTCCGGCTGCGTGGCCTCGAGCTTATCAGCGTCGGGGAGAGAGGGCATGAGCTGCGCATGGTGGAGCGCGTGCCGAACGCCGATGGACAAGACATTTGCGTGATGTGGCGGGGGCGGGCCCATCGGTTTCTGCTTCCCCTCGCTGGCGCGTTCCAGGCGTCCAATGCGCTTGTCGCGGCGGGGCTTGTGCTGGCGACAGGTGGAGAGGCCGAGGGCGTCTTTCTGGCGCTCGGGCGTCTCGCGGGCGCGGCTGGTCGGCTTGAGAAAGTGGCCGTGTCGGCAGCCGGGGTGCCGGTTTATGTCGATTACGCCCATACGCCGGACGCGCTAGAGACCGTGCTGCGGGCCCTGAGGCCGCACACACGTGGCCGCCTCTGGGTGGTGTTTGGTTGCGGCGGTGACCGCGATGCCGGAAAGAGGCCTTTGATGGGCGCTGCGGCGCATGCGCTGGCGGACCGGTTGATTGTCACTGATGACAATCCGCGCACGGAAGCGGCTTCCGCCATTCGGGCCGCTGTGCTTGCGGGTGCACCTGGTGCCGTTGAAGTGGGTGACCGCGCGGCAGCGATCGCGCTGGCGATCAACAGCGCCGCTTCCGGGGATGTGGTTGTCGTTGCCGGCAAGGGACACGAGACCGGGCAGATCATCGGGCAAGAGGTTCTGCCCTTCAACGACGCTGATGCGGTACGTTCTGCCATTGCTCGCGGAAGGAGTGCCTGAGATGAAAACGCTTTGGACCCTGAAGGAAGTTGCTGTGGCCTGCGGTGCCACCGTTGCAGCAGACGCCGCTGTCGGGGGGCTGTCCATCGATACACGGACGCTGCAGCGCGGTGACCTGTTCGTTGCACTGAAGGATGCGCGCGACGGCCACGATTTCGTTTCCGATGCGCTGGCGAAGGGTGCGTCAGCGGCGCTCGTGTCGCGCGACGTGCCAGGCATCGCATCGGAACGGCTGGTCCGGGTTGGAGATACTCTCAAGGGCCTTGAGGCCCTCGGGCGGGCCCGTCGGGGGCAGGTTCGGGCGCGGATTGCCGGCGTCACCGGCAGCGTAGGCAAGACGAGCACGAAGGAGGCCTTGCGCCACTTGCTGTCGCTGCAGGCGCCAACGCATGCGTCGGTCGCCTCCTACAACAATCTGTGGGGGGTGCCGCTGTCGCTTGCGCGCATGCCGGTCGATACGAGCTATGGCATCTTTGAGATCGGCATGAACCATGCCGGCGAGATCACGCCGCTGACGGAGCAGGTGCGTCCCCATGTGGCGATCGTCACGATGGTTGCTGCGGTGCATCTGGAGAATTTCGAATCCGTAGCAGGCATTGCCGATGCCAAGGGTGAGATCTTTTCGGGCCTTGAACCCGGGGGTGTGGCGGTCATCAATGCTGACATCGAATGGGCACCGCGCCTGATCGATCACGCCAGGCGCTCGCGGGCGGCGCGCATCGTCACCTATGGCCACTCTGCCGGGGCTGACATCCGGCTGCTGGGGCAGTCCCTGCATGAGGATCATTCGGAGGTGACCCTTGATCACGCCGGGCGCAAGCTTGGGTATCGCATCGGTGCGCCGGGCGATCACTGGGTGACGAACAGTCTTGGTGTGCTTGCCGTCATCGATGCGCTGGGGGGATCGGTCGAGCAGGCTGCCGCTGACATGGGCAGCCTGAGTGCACTTGCGGGACGGGGCGCACGCGAACGTCTGAAGGTGGCCGGTGGCAGCTTCGACCTGATCGATGAGAGCTATAATGCCAACCCCCTGTCAATGGCAGCAGCCCTGGCCACATTGGGTCGGGCAGTTCCTGGATCTGGCGGCCGACGGATTGCCGTGCTGGGTGACATGCTCGAGCTTGGGCCAACCTCGGACGCCCTGCATGCCGGCATTGCCGAGCCTGTCGCGCAGCACCAGATCGACCTCGTCTTTGCCTGCGGGCCGATGATGCGGCACTTGTGGGAAAGCGTTGCCCAAACGCGGCGCGGGGGGTATGCAGGCGCCTCGAGTGAACTCGCAAGTCTTGTTGCCGCGGCGGTTCGTCCCGGCGATATCGTCATGATCAAGGGATCTTACGGATCGAAGATGCGCCTCGTTGTCGATGCCCTTCGGGCGACAAGCGCTGCGCAGCGGTCCTGAATGGGGAACGATGCTCTATCATCTGCTGGTGCCGCTGGCCGAAGACTTCCAATTGTTCAACATGTTCCGCTACCTGACGTTCAGGACGGGCGGGGCCGTGATGACGGCACTGATCATCGCGTTCCTGATCGGGCCATCGCTGATCCGCTGGCTCAAGGTCAAGCAGGGCAAAGGACAGCCGATCCGCGAGGATGGGCCGCAGCGCCACCTGCTTGAGAAGAAGGGCACGCCTACCATGGGCGGGCTGATGATCCTGATCGCGCTGTCAGTCTCGACCCTGTTGTGGGCCGACCTGACCAATCCCTATGTCTGGATCGTGCTGGGCGTCACCCTGAGCTTTGGTCTCCTGGGCCTGTGGGACGATTACCTGAAGGTGTCGAAGCGGTCGTCGGCGGGTGTCGCCGGGCGTATCAAGATTGTATGGCAGGCGCTGGTGTCCATCGCTGCGACGATCGCGATCATGGAGCTGCACAAGCTTGCGCCGGGTTCGCAGCCCCTGTCGGGCGCCGTCGCCATTCCCTTTCTCAAGGACGTGCTGATCTTCCTCGGACCATTCTTCATCATCTTCGGCATCCTCGTGATCGTCGGCGCCTCCAATGCCGTCAACCTCACGGATGGGCTGGATGGGCTTGCCATCATGCCGGTGATGATCGCGGCGGCGAGCTTTGCGTTGATCTGCTACATCGTCGGACGGGCGGACTACACGACTTACCTGCAGATCCACTTCGTTCCGGGGACGGGCGAGCTTGCGGTGCTGTGCGGTGCGCTGGTCGGGGCCGGGCTCGGGTTCCTCTGGTACAATGCGCCGCCGGCCATGGTTTTCATGGGTGATACGGGTTCGCTTGCGCTCGGAGGCCTTCTTGGCACCACGGCCGTTGCCATCAAGCACGAGATTGTCCTTGCGATCATCGGTGGGCTTTTCGTGCTCGAGGCCATGTCGGTGATGATCCAGGTGGTGTCGTTCAAGCTGACCGGAAAGCGCGTGTTCAAGATGGCGCCGATCCATCATCACTTCGAGCAGCTTGGCTGGCGCGAGCCCACGATCGTCATTCGGTTCTGGATCATCGCCGTCGTGCTTGCGCTGATCGGTCTTTCGACGCTCAAGATCCGGTGATCGTGTGATCGGGGTCGATTGCTACCGTGGCCGGACCGTCGCCGTCTTCGGCCTTGCCCGGTCCGGCATTTCTTCCGCCCTCTCCCTGTCTGCAGGTGGGGCGGAGGTGCTTGGCTGGGATGACAAGGCGCCGGCGCGCGCGGC
>JBEIFU010000095.1:0-9312 GCA_040382295.1 Alphaproteobacteria bacterium | reverse complement strand
GATTGAGGTGACAACATGACCACGAATGCTGAATTGCTCGCGCGGCGCCAGGCCGCCGTTCCGCGGGGCGTGAACACCGCCCATCCGGTGTTTGCGGCGAAGGCGCTCAATGCCGAGATCTGGGATGTCGAGGGCAAGCGCTATATCGACTTTGTCGGCGGCATCGGCGTTCAGAATACCGGGCACCGTCATCCCAAAGTGGTCAAGGCGATCGAGACGGCGCTGCAGGGCACGATCCATACGGCGTTCCAGGTCAGCGCCTATGAGAGCTATATCGCGCTGGCCGAACGGCTGAATGCCGCGGCGCCCATCGAGGGGCCGGCCAAGACGATCTTCTTTTCCACCGGTGCCGAGGCGGTCGAGAACGCGACAAAGATCGCGCGCTACGCAACCAAGCGCTCGGCGGTGATCGCGTTCTCGGGCGCGTTCCACGGTCGCACGCTGTTCACGATGGCCATGACCGGCAAGGTCGTGCCCTACAAGGCTGGTTTCGGGGACATGCCGGGCGGCGTCCATCGCCTGCCCTTCCCCATCGAGAGCCATGGACACACGGCGGCGCAGTCGCTCGAGGCGCTCGAGATGCTGTTCAAGACGGATGTCGAGCCTTCGCGCGTGGCCGCGATCATCATCGAGCCGGTCCAGGGGGAAGGCGGGTTCTATGTGGCGCCCTTCGAATTCCTGCGCACCTTGCGCGCGATCTGCGACAGGCACGGGATCCTGCTGATCGACGACGAGATCCAGGCGGGGTTTGCGCGCACGGGCAAGCTCTTTGCGATCGAGCATTCGGGCGTGAAGCCCGACCTCATCACCACGGCCAAGAGCCTGGCCGGCGGCATGCCGCTGTCGGGCGTGATCGGGCGGGCCGCGATCATGGATGCGCCGGACCCGGGTGGTCTTGGCGGCACCTATGCGGGCAATCCGCTGGCCTGCGCGGCGGGACTTGCGGTGATGGACGTGATCCGGGAGGAGAAGATCCTCGAGCGCAGCGTCGTGCTGGGCGAGAAACTGACGTCGCGGCTGAAGCAGATGGCGCTGCGCAATGACCTGCCGCCGATCGACGATATCCGCGGCCTGGGCGCCATGGTCGCCTTCGACATCGTCAAGACGCGTGGCACGCAGGAGCCCGATGCCGACTGCACGAAGAAGCTGCTGGCCGAGGCGCTCAAGCGCGGGCTGATCCTCCTGACCTGCGGCCTCTACGGCAATGGCGTGCGCATCCTCGTTCCCATTACCATCGAGGACACTGTCCTCGATGAGGCGTTGACCATCCTCGAAGATTCACTGAAGGCGATTGCATGATCCCCCGCTATTCGCGTCCCGAGATGGTGGCCATCTGGTCACCAGAGACAAAGTTCCGCATCTGGTTCGAGATCGAGGCGCATGCCGCCGACGCATTGGCGAGCATCGGTGTCATTCCAAAATCGGCGGCCAAAACAATCTGGGAGCGCGGTGGCAAGGCGCAATTCGATGTGGCCCGCATCGATGCGATCGAACGCGAGGTCAAGCATGACGTGATCGCGTTTCTCACGCATCTGGCTGAATTCATCGGAGATGATGCGCGCTTCGTGCACCAGGGCATGACGTCGTCGGATGTGCTCGACACCTGCCTTGCGGTGCAATTGAAGCGTTCGGCGGATCTTCTTATTGCCGACACGGACCGGGTTCTTGCGGCCCTGAAGGCGCGTGCGTTCGAGTTCAAGACGACACCGACCATCGGGCGCAGCCATGGCATTCATGCCGAGCCTACGACCTTCGGGGTGAAGCTTGCCGGCTTCCACGCCGCCTTCCAGCGTGCGCGCGCGCGTCTTGTGGTGGCGCGCGAGGAAATTGCGACCTGCGCCATATCGGGTGCGGTCGGCACGTTTGCGCAGGTCGACCCGCGTGTCGAGGAACATGTGGCGAAGGCGTTGGGGCTCAAGCCCGAACCGGTCTCGACCCAGGTGATCCCGCGCGACCGCCATGCAGCCTTCTTTGCGGCGCTGGCTGTTGTCGCCTCGTCGGTCGAGCATGTCGCCACCGAGATCCGGCACATGCAGCGCACAGAGGTGCTGGAGGCGGAAGAGTATTTCTCGGTCGGGCAAAAGGGATCGTCCGCCATGCCGCACAAGCGCAACCCGGTGCTGACAGAGAACCTCACGGGGCTTGCGCGCATGGTTCGGGCCTTTGCGATGCCGGCGATGGAGAATGTGGCGCTCTGGCACGAGCGGGATATCTCGCATTCATCGGTCGAGCGGATGATCGGGCCAGATGCCACGATCACGCTGGACTTTGCGCTGAACCGCCTGGCTGACGTGGTCGAGAAGCTGGTCGTGTACCCTGACCGCATGCAACGCAATCTTGATCTTCTGGGCGGGCTTGTCCATTCGCAGCGCGTGCTGCTGGCGCTGACGCAGAAAGGTGTTTCGCGCGAGGATGCCTACCGGCTCGTCCAGCGCCATGCGATGCCGGTCTGGGAGAACATGCATCACGGACGTTCCGGAACGACGTTTCTCGAAAACCTCAAGGCGGATCCGGATGTCACAAAAGCGTTGCCGACGGGCGAACTTGAAGCCTTGTTCGACCTCGCCTATCACTTGAAGCACGCAGATACGATTTTCCGACGCGTCTTCGGAAGCAGCTGAGGTTCAAACCCACATGGGAACGCCGATCAATCTTGGCAGGTTATTCGGCGTCTATTTCAGGGTCGATATCGGGGTCTTCCTGATCGCCGCGATCTTCGTGATCAACGGGCTGCGTGAGCCTGGATTTGGTGGCCTCATCGATGAAGTGACGTTTGTCGTCCTTCTCTTCATGTCGATCTACCTGCACGAGATGGGCCATGCCTTCGGCGCGCGGCTGTTTGGCATAGGCACGCACGATGTGACCCTGACATTCTTCGGAGGTTATGCGCGGTTGTCGCGCCAGCCGCGCACGACGATGGAAGAGGTGGTCGTGTCAGGATCCGGGCCAGCGGCGAACCTTCTGCTTGCCGCGGCGCTCGCCTTTTTCCTCAGCAGTCCGGACAGCGATGGCGTGGCCATGCATTCCTGGGACATCCTGTGGCGGCTGCAGCTGGCCAACCTGATCCTTGGCCTCTTCAACCTGCTGCCCGCCTATCCGCTGGATGGCGGCAACATTGCCCAGGCCGTCCTCGCGCGGTTCATGCGGCGCAGCCGGGCCCGGCTGATCACGGGCTATCTGGGACTTGGCGTCGCCGGACTTCTGGTCCTTCTGGGGCTTGCGACTGGTGGCCTGGGGTTCACGGTGCTGGTGGGGCTCATGCTGGGCTTCATGGCCTGGCAGGAAGTGCAGAGCGTCAAGGGGAGCCGGTTTTGACCGAGGCGCCTCGCCTCCCGAGTTTTGGGCAGGCCCTGATGACCTGGGCCTATATCGGTTGTGTCAGTTTCGGTGGACCGGCGGGACAGATTGCGCTGATGCACCGTGTCCTCGTCGAGCAGAAGAAGTGGATTGGCGAGGCGCGGTTCTTCCACGCGCTGAACTATTGCATGCTGTTGCCGGGGCCCGAGGCGCAGCAACTGGCGACCTATGTGGGCTGGCTCATGCATGGCGTGCGCGGTGGGCTTGCGGCAGGGCTGCTGTTCATCCTCCCCGGCGCGCTCGTCATGCTGGGGCTGAGCCTGCTCTACGTGGTACATGCCGAGCAGCCCGCGGTGGCAGCGATCTTCTGGGGCATCAAGGCGGCGGTGCTGGCCATCGTGATCGAGGCCATCGTGCGAATCGCGCGGCGCGCGTTCACCGGCTTGCTGCCCCCTCTCGTCGCCCTGGCGGCTTTTGCAGCCCTCTTCCTGTTCAATGTGCCATTTCCGCTGGTGGTCCTTGGGGCAGGCCTCGCCGGCCTGGTCGCGGCCGCCTTCGGTCCGCGCCAGGCCAGTGGTGCACAGGGCCTGGGTCCCGGTGACAGTGTGGCCACCCATGCGGTTGATGCCGCGATGGCCCAGGGGCTGCTCGTGCACACGAAGACGACCTCCGGGCAGACCCTGGTCACAGTGATGCGCTGGCTTCTCATCTGGATGATGCCGGTCGGGCTCATCGTGCTGGCGTTCGGGCCTGAGCATGTGCTCGCCAAGCTCGCGACATTCTTCAGTCTCATGTCGGTGGTGACGTTCGGCGGGGCCTATGCGGTTCTGGCCTATGTGGCTCAGGAAGCGGTTGCGACCTATCAGTGGCTGACGACGGCCGAGATGATGGACGGGCTTGCGCTGGCCGAGACAACACCGGGACCGCTGATCCTCGTCCTGCAGCATGTGGGCTTTCTGGCGGCGTCACGGGCAGCGGGGTTCGATCCGTTGCTTGCAGGTGTGTTGGGCGCACTTGTCACGCTCTGGGTGACATTCGCGCCATCTTTCCTGTGGATCTTCGCAGGCGCGCCCTATGCCGAGCGGCTGCGCGGCAATCGCGCGCTTGCCAGTGCGCTGGCAGCCATAACGGCAGCGGTGGTCGGCGTGATCGCGAACCTGGCGCTCTGGTTTGCGCTGCACGTGGTATTTTCGAAGGTCGAGCAAACGCAGGTGGGCGCGTTCGTCCTGCTGGTGCCGGATCCCGGCTCGCTCGACGTCTTGTCTCTGGCGCTCAGCGTTGCGGCGACGCTGGCGCTGATCGGGGGGCGCCTGCCGGTGCCGCTGCTGCTTCTTGCATGCGCGGCTGCCGGCTATGGGCTTGGGCTCACGGATTACCTTCCGCAGCGCTGAGGGCTCAGGTGCCGGCCTGGATCTGCTCGATCGCCTTGACCATGAGGTCTTCCATCTCGCGACGGATCTGATGGTCGGAGACCTGGACGCCCTTGGCATCGAAGTCCTTGCGCACCTTGCGGAAAACGTCGTCGTCGCCGGCTTCCTCGAAATCCGCCTTCACGACTTCCTTTGCGTAGGCGTCGGCCTGGTCGGCGCCAATCCCCAGTTTCTCGGCCGCCCAGAGGCCAAGCAGCTTGTTGCGACGGGCGGTGGCCTTGAACTTGAGTTCTTCGTCGTGGGCGAACTTGCTCTCGTAGCCTTCGCGGCGCTTGTCAAAACCGGACATTGGGCGGGTTTTCTCCATGAACTGGGGTCGAATGCACGGCCTTTGATCTAGTGTGCGCGAGCGCCAAGCGCAATGCTCACAGGCGGGTGCGGCACAGCGGATTGTGCCGGGTGTGGCGGTTGGGCTAGACTATGCGCCCACGCCCGTGGGGATAGCTGGTTTTTCGCTGTTCCGCGGGCGTCGGCATTTGAGGCGCGCGCCCTTTCCCGGGCGGCGCGACAGGACGTGTCAGCCCATGAAAACCCGCAAGCTTGTGTATGAAGGCAAGGACAAGATCCTCTACGAGGGTCCTGAGCCCGGCACGCTCGTTCAATACTTCAAGGATGACACGACCGCCCAGGGCGGCCAGAAAAAGGCGGTCCTCGAGGGAAAAGGGGTTCTGAACAACCGGATTTCCGAGTTCCTGATGTCGCGCCTGACCGAGATCGGCGTGCCGAATCATTTCATGCGCCGGCTGAACATGCGCGAGCAGCTGGTACGCGAGGTTGAAATCATTCCCCTTGAAGTCGTGGTTCGCAACGTGGCCGCAGGATCGCTCGCGAAACGCTTCGACATGGAAGAAGGGACTGTCCTGCCCCGCTCCATCATCGAGTTCTACCTGAAGAACGACAAGCTTCAGAACCCGATGGTGACCGAGGAACATGTCACGGCGTTCAACTGGGCCAGCCCCCATGAAATCGACGAGATGGTCGCGCTCGCGATCCGGATCAATGACTTTCTCTCGGGCCTGTTCCTGGGAGCAGGTATCAAGCTTGTGGACATCAAGATCGAATTCGGGCGGCTCTGGGAAAATGACATGATGCGTGTCATCCTGGCCGACGAGATCAGCCCGGACTCGATGCGGCTGTGGGACCTGCGCACGAGCGAAAAACTGGACAAGGACAGGTTCCGTCGGGACCTTGGCGGCGTGACGGAGGCCTATAGCGAAGTTGCGCGGCGTCTGGGTATCCTGAACGAACCGCAAATCACCGAACGAAAGGGACCGGTGCTCGTCAAATGAAAGCTCGCGTTACAGTCATGTTGAAGTCTGGCGTGCTGGATCCGCAAGGCAAGGCGATCGGCCAGGCCCTGGACCGCCTCGGTTTCCAGGGTGTCGGCGAGGTCCGCCAGGGCAAGGTCATCGAGCTCGAGCTTGATGAGACCGATGCCGCACGCGCCCGTGCCCGGCTCTCGGAGATGTGCGAGAAGCTTCTCGCCAATACGGTGATCGAGAACTACGCCATCGAGCTGAAATGAGGCGGACGTGGTGCTGTCCTGCTTGCGGGCCCAACAGGGCCTGGGGCAAGGGCGCTTGCGGGTCTGAATATCGCAGTTCCTGACCTCGCTTTTTCGGTCGAGACACACTAATCAGGTGTCCTGAAACGCTTGAGGGAGATCCCGATCCGTGAAGGCGGCTGTCATCGTCTTTCCTGCATCCAACTGCGACCGCGATGTTGCCATGGCGCTCGAGCGCTCGATCGGCAAACCGCCGCTCATGGCCTGGCACGCCGATGCGAGCCTGCCCGACCGTCTCGACCTGATCGTACTGCCCGGCGGCTTTTCGTATGGCGACTATCTGCGCTGCGGCGCGATGGCAGCGCATTCACCCATCATGCGAGAGGTGATCGCGCGGGCCAAAAAGGGGACACCGCTCCTTGGCATCTGCAACGGGTTCCAGATCCTGTGCGAGACAGGTCTTCTTCCCGGCGCCCTGATGCGCAATGCGAGCCTCAAGTTCGTGTCGCGCTCGGTGGCCATGACAGTCGAGGCGACGAACACGATGTTCACCGCACGCTACACGCCGGGCCAGACGATCCGCATCCCGGTCGCGCACGGCGATGGCAACTATTTCGCCGACAAGGCCACGCTGGACCGGCTCGAGGGCGAGGGGCAGATCGCCTTCCGCTATGCGCAGGGCGACAATCCCAATGGCGCGGCCCGCAACATCGCCGGCATCTTCAACGAACAGCGAACCATCATGGGCATGATGCCCCATCCTGAACGCGTCTCGGAGCCGCTGCACGGCGGCACCGACGGCAAAGCCATCTTCGACAGCCTCGTGGGTGCCCTCTCGTGACCGAAGCAACGCTGACCCATGCCATCGACCACGGCCTCTCCGAGGACGAGTGGAAGCACATCCTGCGCGTCATGAACCGCGCGCCGAACCTGACCGAGCTTGGCATCTTCTCGGTCATGTGGAGCGAGCACTGCAGCTACAAGTCCTCGCGCGTGCACCTGAAGAAGCTGCCGACGAGCGCGCCGTGGGTCATCCAGGGCCCTGGCGAGAACGCGGGCGTCATCGACATCGGCGATGGCGATGCGATCATCTTCAAGATGGAAAGCCACAACCACCCCTCGTTCA
Organism: Alphaproteobacteria bacterium; assembly: GCA_040382295.1. GTDB lineage: Bacteria > Pseudomonadota > Alphaproteobacteria > Micropepsales > Micropepsaceae > SZUA-430. The sequence goes on along the minus strand of JBEIFU010000095.1, from coordinate 1,955 downwards.
TCGAGCCCTATCAGGGCGCGGCGACGGGCGTGGGCGGGATCATGCGCGACGTCTTCACGATGGGCGCGCGACCGATCGCAATGCTGAATGCGCTGCGCTTCGGCGACCCGAAGCATCCGAAGACGCAGCATCTCGTCTCGGGCGTGGTGGCGGGCATCGGCGGCTATGGCAACTGCATGGGCGTTCCCACGGTCGCCGGCGAGGTCAACTTCCACAAGGCCTATAACGGCAACATCCTGGTCAACGCGATGTGCGTCGGGCTGGCCAGGACCGACAAGATTTTCCTGTCGGCTGCCAAGGGCTCGGGCAATCCGGTCGTCTATGTCGGCTCGAAGACGGGACGCGACGGCATTCATGGCGCGACCATGGCATCGGCCGAGTTCGACGATGCCTCGGAAGAAAAGCGGCCCACCGTGCAGGTCGGCGACCCGTTCACCGAGAAGCTGCTGCTTGAAGCCTGCCTCGAGTTGATGGCGACGGATGCGATCGTCGGCATCCAGGACATGGGGGCTGCCGGCCTGACGTCGTCGTCCTGCGAGATGGCGGACAAGGGCGGGTCGGGCATCGAGCTCAACCTCGACAAGGTTCCCTGCCGCGAGAAGGGCATGACGCCCTATGAGATGATGCTCTCGGAAAGCCAGGAGCGCATGCTCATGGTGCTCAAGCCGGGTCGCGAGGCCGAGGCCGAGAAGATCTTCCGCAAGTGGGAGCTGGATTTCGCCGTCATCGGCATCACGACCGACACGAAGCGGCTCGTGCTGACGTTCAAGGGCGAGACGGTTGCCGACATTCCGGTTGCAGCCCTGGCCGACGAGGCGCCGCTCTATGAGCGTCCCTGGGTCGAGCCGGAGCATGCCAAGCCGCTTGGCGAAGTAGCAGAGTGCGCCAGCGTCGGCGCTGCGCTGCAGGCACTGGTCGCATCGCCGGACCTTGCAAGCCGCCGCTGGATCTACGAGCAGTACGATTCCACCGTCATGGCCGACACGGTTCAGAAGCCCGGCGGCGATGCCGCGATCGTGCGCATCCATCGCACCAACAAGGCCATTGCCGTGAAGTGCGACGTCACCCCGCGCTATGTGCAGGCCGATCCGTTCGCTGGCGGCCAGCAGGCCGTGGCAGAGACGTGGCGCAACCTGACGGCGGTCGGCGCAACGCCGCTTGCGGTCACCGACAACCTGAATTTCGGCAATCCGCAGCGCCCCGAGATCATGGGACAATTCGTTCTGGCGGTGCGCGGCATCGGCGATGCCTGCCGGGCGCTCGACTTCCCGGTCGTTTCCGGCAACGTGTCGCTCTACAATGAGACCAATGGGCAGGCGATCCTGCCGACACCTGCGATCGGCGGTGTCGGACTGATGAAGGATGTCACGAAGCACGCCTCGGTACCCTTCAAGGGCGAAGGTCAAGCCATCCTCCTGATCGGCGACACAAAGGGTCATCTCGGACAATCGATCTATGTCCGCGAGATGCTGGGCCGCGAAGAGGGTCCTGCGCCGGCGATCGACCTCAAGATCGAGCGGCGCAATGGCGACTTCGTGCGCGGCCTGATCGAGGCTGGGCGCCTGACCACCGTGCATGACGTGTCGGATGGCGGTCTTGCGGTCGCACTGGCCGAGATGGCGATGTCGTCCGGCATCGGCGCGCGTGTCGCACATGCGGGCGCGGGCTCGCGCACCGGCTTCTGGTTCGGCGAGGATCAGGCGCGCTATGTGCTTGCTGTGCCTGCTGGCGATGTGGAACGGATCCTGTCGGATGCAAAGCTTGCCGGCGTGCCGGCGGTGAAGCTTGGCGAGACGAGCGGTACCAGCCTTCAGTTCGACGGCGAGGCTGGCGTATCCGTGAAGACGCTGAAGGCGGGGCACGAGGAATGGCTGCCCAAGCTGATGGCGGGCTAGGAGATCGCATCCATGCCGATGAATGCCACTGACATCGAGCGCCTCATCAAGGAGGCCCTG
>JBEIFU010000094.1:0-9428 GCA_040382295.1 Alphaproteobacteria bacterium | reverse complement strand
GCCGCGAGTTCCCGGCGCAGCGTTTCACGCGCCAGATGGATCGCATCGGGGTCAGCCTCGTCGATAACCTGGGACAGCTCCATCTCGCTCGGCAGTACGGCAGCCATGGCCGTGAAGGCTGGATCACGGCGCATGTCTGCCAGCAGGTCGCCGAAGGCCGACACGAAGCGGGGATCGGCCACGGGCTTGCGTCCCGCACGCGCATCGGCGGTCATCCGCAGCAGAACCTCCGTGGCAAGCTTCTGCCCCGCCTCCCAGCGGTTGAACGGATCGGAATCACGGGCCATCAGGAACGCGCGGTCATCCGGCGAGAGATCCATCTCGAACCGGGCAGGTGCCGAGAAGCCGCGCCCGATCGAGGGCACGGGTTCCTCGGCAACCCCCGAGAAGCGGAACACCTGCGACGCCTGGGTCAGGGCCAGGACGTGAGAGGGGCCCTTGCGGCCATCCACGGAGGTTGCAAGGTCCGCACCCGACTTTCGTCCCACAAGGCCGACCGTCACGGGAATATGCATGGGCTTCTTCTGCGCCTGTCCCGGCGTGTCCGGCAAGGTCTGGGTCAGCGTGAGATCATAGGTCCGCGAAGCCGCATCATATGTGCCATGTCCCCGGATCACCGGCGTTCCGGCCTGGGCGTACCAGAGACGGAACTGGGTCAGGTCGGTGCCTGTTGCGTCCTCCATGGCCTTCACGAAGTCATCGCATGTCGCCGCCGTGCCGTCATGGCGGTCGAAATAGAGGTCCGAGCCCTTGCGGAACCCCTCCGCCCCCAGAAGCGTCTGCAGCATGCGGACAACCTCGGCTCCCTTCTCGTAGACGGTCGCCGTGTAGAAATTGTCGATCGTCATGTACTGGTCCGGGCGGATCGGATGCGCCAGCGGACCCGCGTCCTCCTGGAACTGGCGAAGGCGCAGCGCGCGAACGTCTCCGATGCGCTCGACGGCGGCCGATCGCATGTCCGCCGAGAAAGCCTGGTCGCGGAACACCGTGAAGCCTTCCTTGAGCGACAGCTGGAACCAGTCGCGGCACGTCACCCGGTTGCCCGACCAGTTGTGGAAGTACTCGTGTCCGATCACGGCCTCGATCAGGTCGTAGTCCGTGTCCGTCGCGGTGTCGGGACGCGCAAGGATGAGCTTGTCATTGAAGATGTTGAGCCCCTTGTTCTCCATCGCGCCGAAATTGAAGGCGCCGACGGCAACGATATTGAAAACATCGAGGTCGTACTCCCGTCCGAAGGCCTGCTCGTCCCAGCTCATCGCGCGCTTGAGGGCGGCCATGGCGAACGCGACCTTGTCCTCGTTGCCATGCGTCACATAGATGCCAAGTTTCACGCGCCGTCCCGAGCGTGTGATGAAGTGGTCTTCGCGTTGGGCGAGGTCGCCGGCTACAAGCGCGAAGAGATAGGAGGGCTTGGGGAAGGGATCATCCCACTCCGCCATGTGGCGTCCGCCCGGCAGCGTCGTGTATCCGCAGGCGTTCCCGTTCGAGAGCAGGACAGGGAAGCGCGCGCGGTCCGCAATCATGCGCACGCGATAGGTCGCCATGTTGTCCGGCCGGTCAAGGCTGTAGGTGATGCGACGAAACCCTTCGGCCTCGCACTGGGTACAGAACATGCCGTCGGACATGTAGAGGCCCGACAGCGCCGTATTGGCAGCCGGGCTGATCTCGACGGCGGTCTCCAGGCGGAAGCGGGTCGCCGGCGGGGTCTTGATGACAAGCGTCGTCGCCGAGTGCTCATAGGCGGCCCCGTCAAGCGGACGGCCATCGAGCTTCACGTCGATCAGCTTCAGGTGTTCCCCATCGAGGACCAGCGGTCCACCCGCGTCGCCCTGTCGCTCGACATGAAGCGTCGCATAGACGCGGGTTGCCGCCTCGTCGAGGTGGAACTCGAGTTCCGTGCGAGTAACGCGGTAGGGCGCGGGACGATAGTCCTTGCGCAGGACGGGGACAGATAGATCGGTCTTCATCGGGCAGCCTCGCTTGCTGCCCGAGGGTTTACTTCATTCCGACCCGCATGCGAAAGGGGCGAAGGCCTACTGGTTCATTTCCTGGTCGATGTGGCGCAGGATGGCGGAGGCCTCCCGGGCCAGCGCCTCGACCTCGTCGGTCACATTGGCCCCCTCGAGCCTCGCGTGGTTCACAAGCGAGCGCAGCAGCATCGCCATCTTCGGTGCATTCATGATCATGCGCGCCTGGAACTCGATCCGGAAAGGGTGGAGTTCATATTCCGCGCTGGGTACGCGCCAGCCGCCCCAGTCATTGCTCCCCGTCACCACCGTGGGGTGGGTGCCGGGGAAGGGATGACCGGCACATTCGTCCTGCGACTTCGACTTATTCCGCGTACGGAGGATACGCCAGTGCTCGGCAACGCTGGCGACGGAAAAACGCTCGGATTCGTCAGCCTGCAGCTCATCGGCCGCAAACTCGCGCCCCAGGCCAACCTCATAGCCAACACGCAGTGGCTCCTCGATGCCCCGGGTCCAGTACGGCACAACCTTCTCGACGGCGGACCAGGTTCCGACCGATTTGACGAAGACGCGCTGGTTCTTGTGGAATTGGGCCTTTGCCATGCATACCCCCAGACCGATAAACGAGCCGGTAGGATGCACGCAACGCGTTAAAGTCTGTTGAAGGATCAGTCCGCGACGGGCTTCTCGTCCTGTGCCATTGCGGGACGGCGACCCGTGACCCGGTTGAACCAGGCAAAGCCATCGGCCATCAGCGTATAGGCCACCGGAACGATGAACAGCGTCAGCAGCGTCGACGACAGGATGCCCCCGATGATCAGCACGCCCATGCCATTGCGGAATTCGGCACCCTGGCTGGTCGAGATCGCAACCGGAATCATGCCGAAGACGGTCGCAAGCTGCGTCATCAGCACCGGACGCATGCGGCGAGGCCCCGCCTCGAAGATCGCATCGTAGGGTGACAGGCCACGCTGCTCGCGGGCGATGTTGGCGTAATCGACCAGCAGGATCCCGTTCTTCATCACGAGGCCCATCAGCGCAAGCATGCCGATCTGGGCGAACATGGTCAGGGTCATCCCCGAGAGCGACAGCGCAGCGAAGGCGCCAACGAAGGATAGGGGCGCCGTGAGCATGATGATGGTCGGCTGGGAGAAGCTGTTGAACTGGCTGGCCAGGATCATGTAGAGCGCCACGATCGCAAGCACGAACGCAAAGGCGATCGCGTTGGCGGCTTCCTTCATGCGCTCGGCCTGCCCGATGAACGTACCCTTGTAGCCCGGCGGCAGGCCCACCTTTGCAACCATCTGCTGCATCGTGTCGGTCGCTGTGCCGAGCGCAACACCCGGCGGCGTGTTCGCCATCACCGTGACGGTGCGGGCACGATTGCGCCGGTCGACCTGGGCCGGGCTCTCCTCGATCTGGAACGAGGCCATGCTCGACAGGTCCACGAGCCCGCCACTATTCGTGCGCACCTGGATCTGGGCCAGCTTGGAAGGATCGTCGCGCTGGTTCTCCTCCAGCCGCACGCGCACATCATAGCGGTTGCCGAACTCCTCATAGGTCCCGGCATCGACGCCGCCCACCAGCGTGCGAACCGTGGTGGCAAGGGGCCGGATTGCAGCGCCGAGATCCGCAGCACGGTCACGGTCGATGTTGATCTGGACCTCCGGCTTGCCGGGTTCATAGGACGAGCGCACGTCGGTGAAAGTGGCCTTGTCGGCGTTCATGGCCGCGACGATCTGCTCTGCCTTCTCGCGCAGCACCTCAAGCGAGGGGCCTTGCAGCGAATAGGTGATGGCGACGTTGAAACTCGAATTGCCGCCGATCCAGGGCACTTCGGTCGCCTCGATATGCCTGGCCTCGGGGATGGCCTGCGCCAGCGCCACGCGGGCATCCTGCATGATGACGAACTGGTCCCGCTTGCGCTGTTTCTTGGGCGTCAGGCCGGCATAGACGCTGATGCGGTTGATGCGCGCCTGCGCACCGCCGCCCACGGTCACGAACACGGTCTTCACATCGGGCAGGGCCAGGAGCGTGGCACTGATGCGCTGGCTGACGGCTCGCGCCTCGGCAATGCCGGCACCGAAGGGCAGGTCGACCTGGGCAAGGAATTCCGAGCGGTCCGCTTTTGCCTGGAAGTCGAAGGGAATGCCGCGGGCAATCACCACGCCCGCAACAATGAAGGCAACACCGGCGCCCAGCACGACGAGGCGGTGCGACAGCGACCATCTGAGCGCCTGGCGATAGGCCTCTTCCATCGCGCGATGGAAATGCTCGATGCGCTGGGCCACCGGGCCCAGCTTCAGCTTGGCCAGGAAGCGCGAGCAAAGTGCCGGCGTCAGCGTCAGCGAAACCAGCAGCGACACAAGCACGGAAAAGACGATCGCAAGCCCGTAATGATAGAAGAACCGGCCGATGATGCCATCCATGAAGGCGATCGGAACGAAGACGGCGACGACGGCCCAGGTGCCCGCCATGACCGCGACGCCGACCTCCGCGGTGCCCTTGGAGGCGGCCTCGAAGGCGGACATGCCTTCTTCAAGCTTTCGGTGCACGCTTTCGAGCACGACGATCGCGTCGTCGACCAGCAAGCCGACCGCCACGGCGAACGCCATCAGCGTCAGGTTGTTCAGCGTGAAATCGGCCAGGTAGAAAGCGAAAAAAGTCGCTACCAGCGAGGTCGGCATGGCGACGGCGACGATGATGGTGGCGCGAAAGTCCAGCAGGAACGCCATCGTGATGACCACGACGAGGAAGATGCCGAGCACGATGTCGAAGCCGACATCCTTGATCGAATCTTCGATGAACAGCGAGGTGTCGCGCGCGACCAGCATCTCGACGCCGGGTGGCAGCTGCTGGCGCAGGACGCTGATCTCCTGCTTGATCGCCTTAGCCACTTCCACCGTGTTCTGGCCGGACTGGCGACGCACCTCCAGCGAGATGCCCGGCTTGCCGTTCAGCGTCGCAAATGTGCGCTCATCCTCGGCACCGTCCTCGATCCGCGCCACATCACCAAGCATGGTCGGCAGCTGCAGCGGGCGGAAGGCGACGGCGATTTTCTTGAAGTCCTCGACCGACTTGACCTCACCCTTGGTCTTGACGCTGAACTCGGCGCGATCACCGGGCAGGGCCAGGTTGCCACCGGGGAAGTCGGTATTCTCGCGCCGGATGGCAGCAACAACATCGTCAGCCGTGATCCCGTAAGCGCGCAGTTTGTCGGCGTCGAGCCACACCCGCACCTGGCGCTTGCGACCACCCAGGATCACGACCTGGCCCACGCCCGGCACGCGCTGCAGGCGCTCCTTGACGATCTTGTCGGCAAACTCCGTAAGGTCGCGCGTTGCCATGTCGCCAGACAGGATGACCGACAGGATCGGCTCGGCATCGGGGTCGATCTTCTGGATGACCGGCGCATTCGCGTCCTGGGGCAGGTCCCGCAGCGCAAGATTCACCTTGTCGCGCACGTCCTGGGCCTTCACGTCGCCATTCTCGCTGAGGCCGAACTCGATCATGATGACCGAGGCGCCCTCGAAGCTCTGCGAGGTCAGCGACTGGATGCCGCCGATCGTGTTGATCTGGGCCTCGAGCGTGTCAGTGATGTCGGTCTCAACCGCATCCGGGCTAGCGCCTTCAAGGACGGTCTGGATCGTCACATAGGGAAACTCGACGCGCGGGAACAGATCCACGCCAATGCGCTGGAGCGAGACCCACCCCATCGCCACCAGCGCGCCAATGAGCATGACCGCGAGAACGGGTCTGCGAATGGAAAGGTCCGAGATCCACATGAGCTGGTGTGCGTCCCGCTAGAGTTGCGCTTGGGACGGCTTGCGGTCGGCCACAGGCGGCTTCGCCACCTGCACCGGCACCCCGTCGGCCAGTTGCTGCGCATTCGGCCCGCCGAGAAGCTCTGTTCCCTCGGGAATATTGTTCAGGATCTCGACCCGCTCGCCATCAAGCTCGCGCACCGACAGGCGGATCTTGCGGGCTTTGCCATTGTCGTTGACGTACGCATAGCGCGCCCCGGCGGTTCCCATGACGACACGCCGATCCGCAACAACCGCCGGCCGCGGCTCAGGCAGGAGCTCCACCTTGACGTAGAGGCCCGGCAGGATCTTGTAGTCGGGATTGGGCAGGGCGATGCGAACCTCGACGCCGCGGGAACGATAATCGACACCGTAATTGATCACGGCGACCTTGCCCTCGAAGGTCTTGTCCACGCCATCGACGCGGATACGCGCGGGCATGCCCAGCTTGAGCTGGGAAAAGTTCACACTGGGCGTGTTGACGATGACCGCGAGCGGATCGATACCCATGATCTGCACAACGCCGGCTGCCCCGCCCGGCATGCCGCCAAAACGCGTGGCCATGAACCGTCCTTCATAGACGTCCTTGCGCGAGATCACGCCGTCATAGGGTGCGCGCACGATGGTGTCTGACAGCAGCTGGCGTGCCTGCGCCAGGCGAGCCTCCCAGACACCGAGCTGTGCGGCCGCGACGTCTGCACCGGTCTTTGACGTGTCCATGCGGGACTGGCTGATCCAGCCGCCGCTCTTGAGGCTGTTCTGACGACTGAGTTCGTTCTTCGCATTGGTCGCCTGCGCCCGAGCGAGCGCCACCTGGCTCTCGAGTTCACGGACCTGAAGTCGCACGTCGACGTCACGCGTGCGAAACAGCGGATCGCCTTTCTTGACGCGGGTGCCGACATGAACCCAGACCTGCTCGATGATTCCATCGACAGACGGGCCGATGTCGGTCTGGCGCGTGGGCGTGAGTGAACCGGTGGCAAGAATTGGCAGTGACACGGTCGTCTTGGTCACCTTGCTCGTCGTTACGGAAATCGCCTCGACCTTCGCGGGTTTGTCGGCTTGTGCCGTATCCTGCTTCGCTCCGCACGTGGCAAGGCCCAGCGACAGTGCAGCAACCACAAGAAGGGACAGGATGCGAGACGGGCGCATGGAAGTTTCCGGTTGACGTTTAAGATCGTATACATGGATACTATATATGCTTATACCAATTATGAAAGCAGGAAGCATCCGCCGTGCGTGAGACATTTTCGTCCCCCGATCGCGTCAAGGCCGCAGCCGGCCGCGGGAGGGGCCATCCCCGGTCCATGGACGACCTGCGCGCCCTGATGGAAACCGAGTCGCGGCTCAGCTGGCTCTTTGTCGATATTCACAGGCTGTTAAGCAGGAATTTCGAGGCACGGGTTCGCGATCTCGGGCTCACGCGCGTGCAGCTTCGCGTGCTGTTCACGCTCGAGCGGGTCAAGGGCGGCATTTCACAGACCGAGCTCGCCGATCTTCTTGAAATGGAGAAGGCACCGCTGGGCAAGATCATCGACCGGCTCGAGGAAGGCGCCTGGGTCGTCCGTCGGAATCATCCGACCGACCGGCGTGCGAAACTGGTTTCCGCTACGGCAAAGATCGAGCGGTTCGCCGAGCAGATTGCTGCGGCTGCGCAGGCAACATTTGCGGAGTTGTTGCAAGGTGTGCGACAGAATGAGGTCAAGGATCTGATTGCGCGACTCGAAAAGCTCAAGCGCAATCTTGGCGGCGTCGAGGCCTGACACGCGGACGCCGTTTCAAAGGTTTCTACTTTGAGGGCGACCATGAACTTCGATTTTTCCGACGACCAGAAAATGCTCAAGGAGCAGGCACGCAAGTTCCTCTCCGAAAAATGCACGCCGAAAGTCGTGCGCAAGATCCTCGAGGGCGACGATCCCTACGACAAGGCGCTCTGGAAACAGATCGCCGAGATGGGCTGGCTCGGCACGGCCGTGCCGGAAGAGTTTGGCGGCCTGGGGCTCGGGCATCTCGAGCTCTGCGTGATTGCCGAGGAGCTCGGCCGCGTGGTCGCGCCGGTTCCCTTCTCCTCTTCGGTTTATCTCGCGACGGAAGCGCTGCTGCTCGCCGGCAGCCAGGCGCAGAAGCAGAAATATCTGCCCAAGCTCGTCTCGGGCGAATGGATAGGCACCTTCGCGATTGCCGAGGGCGCGAAGCCGCCGCTGCCCAGGACGATCGATACGACGTTCAAGGGCGGCAAGATCGACGGCGTGAAGGTGCCGGTGCCGGATGGCGACTGCGCCGACTTCGCGATTGTCGTTGCAAAGACGGCCGACGGCGCGGGCGATCGCGGACTGTCTCTGGCCATCGTTGACCTCAAGGCGTCAGGCGTCACCCGCCGCGCGGTGAAGACGGTCGATCCTTCGCGCAGCCAGGCCGAGATCACCTTCAAGGGTGCACCGGCCGAAGCACTGGGTGCGGCCGGCGACGGTTGGGACCTGGCAAGGCGCGTACTCGACCGCGCGGCCGTGCTGATGGCCTTCGAGCAGGTTGGCGGTGCAGATGCCTGCCTCGTCATGGCGAAGGATTACGCGCTGAACCGCTTTGCCTTCGGCCGTCAGATTGGTTCATTCCAGGCGATCAAGCACAAGCTGGCCGACATGTATGTGATGAACGAGCTGGCGCGCTCCAATGCCTATTTCGGTGCGTGGGCCCTGTCGACGAATGCAGCCGACCTGCCGGAGGCTGCGGCCGGTGCGCGCGTCAGCGCCATCGAAGCGTTCCATCACGCGGCAAAGGAAAACATCCAGACGCATGGCGGCATGGGCTTCACGTGGGAGCTGGACTGCCACCTCTATTATCGTCGCGCCAAGACACTGAACCTCGCGCTCGGATCTGCCCGGGTATGGAAGGACCGCCTGGTCGCCCATCTCGAGAAGAAGAACGTCGCGTAACGCCATCACTGCAATCAGGAGACATAACCCATGGACTTCAACGATACGCCCGAAGAGGCAAAGTTCCGCGCCGAAGTGCGCACCTGGCTCGAGGCCAATGCAAAGCCGAAGAGCGCTGCCGGACTTTCGTCCGAGAACCCGCGCCACCAGCGCGAGGAAGCCGAAGCGCTGAAGGCGGCCAAGGCCTGGCAGGCCAAGAAGGCGGCCAAGGGCTATGCCCGCATCACCTGGCCGAAGGAAGCCGGTGGCCTGGGTGGCACGCCCATGCAGCAGGTCGTCTATAGCCAGGAAGAAGCCAAGTTCGATGTGCCGACCGGCTTCTTCGACATTGGCCTCGGCATGTGCATCCCGACCGTCACGCATTACGCGTCGAAGGACGTGTCGGCGCGCTATGTGAAGCCGGCGCTTTATGGTGAGGAAATCTGGTGCCAGCTCTTCTCCGAGCCCTCGGCTGGTTCCGACGTCGCGGGCCTTCGCACCCGCGCCGAAAAGGATGGCGATGACTGGGTCATCAACGGCCAGAAGGTGTGGACCTCGGGTGCACACTATTCCGACTACGGTATCCTGCTCGTCCGCACGGACCCCAATGTGCCCAAGCACAAGGGCCTGACGATGTTCTACCTGTCGATGAAGTCGCCGGGCGTGGAAGTGCGTCCGATCAAGCAGATGTCGGGTGGGGCAAACTTCAACGAGGTCTATTTCACGAATGTGCGCATTCCGGATTC
>JBEIFU010000093.1:0-9465 GCA_040382295.1 Alphaproteobacteria bacterium | reverse complement strand
GCGGGCGAACCCGACAGGATGATCGCGGCGGGCCTGTGCTTGCGCAGGAAGGCGTCCGACGACTGGAACGGCACGATCTCGCAATACGTGCCCTGCTCGCGCAGGCGCCGCGCAATGAGCTGCGTCACCTGCGAACCAAAATCGATGATGAGAACGGTCTGGGTCATGTGAGAAGGCGGAAGCTAAAGAGGGTCAAAGCGCGCGTAAAGCCACAATGCACGGTCATCCCCATGCAACGCTTCAACCTGCACGGGAGCCGTCCTGCGCTTGGAGCCCGATCCCAAGTCCGTTAAGGTGGTGGGCCAACATAAGGATCCTCGGCCGGTGAAACATCATCGTCTGCTTCAGGCCCTCGCAATCGGGGCAACAGCGTTTCTTGCCGGCTGTTTCGTAACGACGGACAACCCTCCCCTGCAGCAAGGCCCCGTCAACGATCCGGCGATCGTGGGCGACTGGCGAAGCGTGGATGAGAGCACGGGCAAGCTTGCCAATGCGTTCCTGCACGTTCAAAGGCCGCAGGACGATGGGCCCTTGCGCGTCGTGTTTGTCGAGGGCAAGGAACACAGTGTCTACACGGTGACGACATCTCTCGCCGGCAGCCGAAAGGTGTTCTCTGCGACCAGTGAGAGCGCCGATGCCGAAAAGGAAATATTGCTGGGCTATTACGCCGTGGAGGGTGAAGAACTGCTGTTCCACCTGCTTGCGTCGGAAAACGTCAGCGATCTCATTCGGCGGGGAAAGGTGGCGGGCGTTCCCGGCGCCAAAACCTATGATAGTGCGCGCCTGACCGGGTCTTCGGCCGATATCGCCCGCTTCCTGGCGTCCGAGGAAGGCTGGAACGCGCGCATTCAAGATGCCTCGCGGCTTCGACGCATCAGGCCCGAAGAGTAGCCAGGACGACCATTGGGGGCGTGGGCATGAGTGAACCGGTTCTGACACTCGAGAATGAAGCGCCGCGTGAGGAGCCAAAACTCCCTCGCGACAACAGTGCGGTTGTCCGAGGCATCGGCATCGTCCTTGCCATCACGGGCCTTGTGGCGCTAGGTGTCTTTGCCCTGCGGCACGGCTGGCAAAATCCGCAATCCATCCCAACATTGGTGCATCTGGATTCTGCCGCTGCAAGCGGCCCGGCTGTTGCGCCGATCCTGCGCCGCGTGATGCTATCGACAGGTGGGGTCGGGTATTTCGAGCACGAGGCCGAGGTCACGGGCAGCGCGGACCTTGTCTTGCCGGTTCGCATGGACCAGATCGACGATATCCTCAAGAGCATTGTCGTCTTCGACAGCAATGGCAGCACTGGCTATGTGCAGCTGCCCTCGCGCGCGCCACTGTCGGACATTTTTCGTGGCCTGCCCTTTGGACCCGACGCACTGGAGAGCAACGCCGGGCTCATCGGTGCCCTGAAGGGCGAAGAAGTGTCTGTGCGGGCTGACACGTCCATGACTGGGCGCATCGTGAACATCAATGCCGAAACTGTGCGCACAGAAGACGACGCCGTCGTCACCCGCCACCGCGTCGGCGTGATGACAGCGAACGGCCTCCGGCAGTTCGTGCTTGAGGACGCCAGCTCGATCACATTTACGGACCCTCTCCTGAACAAGCAGGTCGAGCATGCCCTCGCCGCCCTTGCAGACCATCGCGAGGGCCAGGGCCGCACATTGAAGATCAGGGCCAGTGGCACGGGAACGCGCAAGGTCACGATCGCCTATGTCGTCGAAACCCCGCTCTGGAAGTCTTCGTACCGGGCGACCGCGCTCGATGCCAAGACTGCGCGCCTTCAGGGCTGGGCGATCCTCGAGAATGTCTCCGGCAATGACTGGTCGAATGTGGAGCTGAGTGTCGTGACAGGTAATCCCGTCACGTTCAGACAGGCATTGCATGCCACCTACTATGTCAATCGCCCGCAAGTCCCTGTGGACGTGGTTGGACGGCTTCTCCCGCGGCTCGATGAGGGCGGGGTGCCGGCTGCAGGCAGGGTCATCGGCGAGAGCTACGATGCTGCGCCGGCACCGCCACCTCCACCGCAGGCCCCTGCGGCATCAGACTTCGGGCGCACCAGATCCGAGGCCAAGATCGCGCCCGCTCCCATGCAAGCACGCGCAACACAAAGCGCGACGCAAGTCGTGTTCCGCATGCCTTTCCCGGTCAGCGTCATGAATGGCCAGTCTCTCGCCGTGCCTGTCGTGGACAAGATCGTTCCGGGTGAACTCGTGGCTGTCTATCAAGGCGATACCAGCCCCCGCCACCCCCTTGCGGCCTTGAGACTCGCCAATACAACGGGTTTCAGTCTTCCACCGGGCGTGCTGACACTCTACCGGAAAGACCCCGCAGGGACCTCCTATGTGGGCGATGCGCAGATGTCCGCCATGCCTGAAGCAGAGTCGCGCATTCTGGGGTTCGCGCTTGATCAGAAGGTCGTGGTCGATCGCGACGAAAAGGTCGAACAGACCATTTCGAGGGCCACGATGGCCAATGGCATCTTTCGCGCCTCCATCGTCGACCAGCGGACGACCGTCTACACTCTGAAGGCGGCACAGAACGAGGATCGGCGCATCATCATCGAGCATCCGCGCTTTGCGGGCTGGGACCTTGTCACGCCCGACCCCAAGGCTGCCGAGATGACGGATATTGCCTTCCGCATCCCCGTTGAGCTGAAGGCCGGCTCCATCCTGCGTCAGACAGTAATGACGCAATGGGCACGCGCCGAGGAACAGTTTCTGACCAACCTCGAAGTGGATGTCATTCTCGCGTATGCTGGCAACACCAAGCTGACACAGGCCCAGCGCAACGCCTTCAACCGCATCGCCGACATGAAGCGGACGATACAGACGTTGCAGGTCCAGCTTCAGGTCGAAGCCAGCGCCCGCGATCGCGTGTACGAGGAGCAGAGCCGCATCCGCGACAATATCAAGGCCGTACCCGCCGGCAGCGATCTCCAGGCCCGCTACCTCAAGTCCATGGGCGAACTTGAGGACCAGGCCGAAACCCACAAGCGCAACATCGATCGCCTCGACCAGCAACTGGCCACCGAACGACAGAAGCTGGCGGACTATGTTTCAGGCCTGCAGCTCTGAGATCGCCACGTCGTTTCGTGTCGCCAAACCCGGGTCCTGGATCTAACACTCGCCACCGATCGCGTGCCGCGATCGGGCTTGTGTAACGTCCGGGATGACGTTCATTTGAGATTGAAACACCTGTCTGTCCGGATCCGGCCCTATGGCGCAGCCGGATCGTCCCGCGGCACCCTCGCCAGATAAGCCTCCAGCGTCAGCGCCACCAGCGGCTTGTAAAGCACGTCGATCAACACGGTACGACCGGCGCCCATCTCTGCCGCTCTCTGCCGGGTCGGCTTGTAGCCCTGCCGGGCCCAGAAGGCCGCCCCTCGTGGATTGGTCGTCAGCACGCCAAGGCGCAGCGCCTCCATGCCCAGCCCGGCCATCCAGCGCTCAAGTGCGCCATAGAGCGCCGGCGCGAGGCCGGTTCCATGCAGCGCCTCAGCGATCTGGAACAACCCGATATGGCCGACGCGTGGATCGATCAAACCCAGCGTTACATCAAGGATCGCGGCGATGCTGGCATCCTGCGGTTTGCGCACGACCAGCTTGTATGTTGGCCCTGGATGGAACGCCTCCGGCGGTAGCTCGGTGAGGAAGTCCTCGGCCCAGCCCCCTGCCTCTGAAACCTCGCCGGTGACGAGCACGTCATAGCCAGGATTGTCCCGGCAGAACTGCATCAGGTCCGCCCGATCGGCTTCCCCAGCCTCACTGATGCGCCACCCCTGAAGCTGAGGAAGTGAGGCAAGCGACGACATCAAGGACACCTCGGCTCAGTGGTTCAGGGCCGGCGCGAGAACGCGCCCCGCCCTACCCCAACGCATTCGCGAGGTCAGCGATGAGGTCATCCGGATGCTCGACGCCGATCGAAATGCGGATCAGCCCGTCGGGAATACCAAGCCGGGCCCGGTCCTCGGCGCTGAAGCTCGAGTGCATGGTCGTCGCCGGGTGGCAGGCAAGGCTCTCTGTTCCACCGAGACTTACAGCAAGCTTGACCACCTGCAGCGAGTCGAGCACGCGGAAGGCCTCGTCCTTGCCGCCCTTCACCACAAAGCTGAAGGTGGAACCTGTCCCCGTGCACTGCTTGTCGAAAATCTGGCGCTGCAGGTCCGTCTTGGGCCACAGCAGCGGAAAGTTCACGCGCTCGACCTTCGGGTGGCCAGCGAGGAACTCAGCCACGGCGCGCGCATTGTCAGCTGCCTTGTTCATGCGCAGGGCCACCGTCTCGAGCGACCGCGTCACCATCCAGCACGAGTTGGGATCGAGCTGGCATCCAAGCCAGCCGCGAAGCGTGCGGATCGTGCCCAGTGCCTTCTCGCTACCCGTGACCGCACCCGCAACAAGATCGCTGTGGCCAGCGACATACTTCGTCAGCGAGTACATGTTGAGGTCGGCACCGTGCTTCAGCGGGTTCTGGAAGATCGGCCCCAGCATCGTGTTGTCCACCACGATGATCGGTCGCACGCCGCCAGAGGCCTCGAGTTCGCCGGCCACCGTCGCCAGCGCGGCGACATCGCACAGCTTGTTCGACGGATTGGCCGGCGTCTCGGCGAGGATCATCTTCACCTTCGTTGCATCCTTCAGGCATGCGCGGATGCTGCCGGCCGACGAGGCATCCTCGATCGCCACATGTCGGACACCGAACTCGGTAAGGAACTTCTCGATCACGGACGCCGTTGCACCATAGAGCGGCTTGGTGAAGGCAACACAGTCGCCCGGGCGCAGGAACGCCATCAGCGTGGTCGTGATCGCCGCCATACCCGACGAGAAAACGAGGCAATCCTCGGCATCGTCGATCAGCGCCAGGCGATCCTCGAGCATCTCGAGATTAGGATTGTTGTAGCGCGAATAGACCAGCCCCCCTGACTGGCCTTCAGGCGCCGGGCGCCGGTTGCCGATGACATCGAAAAGCAGCTTGCCGTCTTCTGCACTTCGGAACACGAAGGTCGACGTCAGGAAGATCGGTGGCTTGATTGCGCCTTCCGACAGCATCGGATCATAGCCGTAGGACAGCATCTGCGTTTCGGTGTGCAGCGGACGGCCGGCGATCGTCCGCTTGTGGTAACGCGTGGTCTTCATGAGTGGTTTCATCCTGCAAAGGACCGAAGAGCCCAAGCCCAACGGATTCTGCGGGCACGATACAGTGCCGTGGAGCAAAACGCGCTGCCCTGACGTTTCAAAATTTCGTCGGCAAGCGCAATCTTATGCCGGAACTGGGTACCTGGGTGCTACACCCGGTCCCAGACCGAGCGAAAGCCGTTGTCGCCCCCCAGAAGCTGGGCCGGGCTTTTCTTGTCGACGTGCCCGATGAGCCCGCGGTAGACGCCGTAGCCCACGAGTTCCTGCAGCCGCGGCTCAAAGGTTTTGACCAGATCCGGCGAAAGACCAAGCTGCTGGTTCTCCTGCTGCCGGATGAAGCCGGCGCAATAGTTCATGGCAACGCCTGTCCGCCGTTGCCCTGTCTGGTTGGCACCGCCGCCATGCCACAGTGCTCCATCCCAGATCAGAACACTGCCGCGCTTCATCTCGGCAGCGATGGTCTCGTAGGTTCCACCGTAGACGGGATTGTCCTTCAGGTGAGAGCCCGGGACTAGCCGCGTTGCGCCATTGGCATCGGTAAAGTCCGTCAGGGCCCACATCGAATTGCACACGAAAGGTACATGAGGCTTTGCAACGGGCATGACCATGTCGTCGGCGTGGATGGGTTGTGCAATTTCGCCGGGATCAATTGCGATCGACGATAGAGATGAAACCAGACACCCCGGATCCAGAACCTGCTCGACTATCGGCAGCACATTGGCGTGCACTGGAACCTCCGTGAACGGAGCACCGAAAGCCAGCAGATTGTAGATGCGCACGGTCCGGTGCCCTTCGAACCCGTTCATGGCAGGTCGAATGTCGCGTTCCCTTTCCAGGCGAACGAGTGCCTCGGAAAGACTGTCAAGGAGGGAACTCTCAATCGCGTTCTCGACGATGGTGTAGCCAAGGCGTCGAATGTGCTCGGCATGAGAATGAACCATATCGCTATGCATCGCATGACTTCCCGTAAGGAATCTACTGGATCCCGCAAGGCCCTCAGTCTAGCCTGCTACCGCGGATGAGGGGAGAGACTGCCATGGGTTTCTTGCGTTGGCTCGGGTATGGCGCACTCGCTTCGCTGATCCTGACCGTGAGTGGCTATTACTGGCTTTTCGTCGACACCCACATGCCATCGGGTAGCTACACGGTCGACATGTCGGAGGTGCGCAAGCTTTCCGACACGATCGCCGGTGACAAGCCGGTCGAAGTCCGCGTTGAAAGGGTGACGTCCTTCCGTTTTCCAATGACGGCCGCTGTCGCCGGCGCCGGCTGGAATGAGGTGGAAGTTCCCGTCTATTCCTACCAGATCGCCTATCCTGACCGGGCGGTCGTGATTGATGCTGGCGTGAGCGGCGAAGAGACCGGCGCTGACCCGAATTTCGACAGGGCGGCTTATGATCGCATGCTCGCTGCCATGCGTACCGCCAGTGCCGTCGTGGTGACCCATGAACACCCCGACCATATCGGCGGACTGGTCGCGCATCCGGATTTGGCTGCAGTACTCGGCAACACTCGGTTGACACAGGAACAAGTCGATCATCCGGAGAAGATGTTCGGGCTAAGCTTCCCCGACGGAGCCCTCGCGAACTACCGCGCATTGGCCTACGACCGCTATCACGCATTGGCTCCCGGGATCGTTCTCATCAAGTCACCGGGGCACACGCCTGGCAGCCAAATGGTGTTTGTGAAGACTGCTGGTGGCCGGGAATATCTCTTCCTCGGAGATGTCGCCTGGCGGTTCGAAAGCGTCGAACGTCTTGCCGCACGCGCGCGCCTTGTATCGATGTTCTTCCTCAGCGAAGACAGGGACGCCGTGCTGTTGCAGCTTGCCGAGCTGAAACGTCTCAGAGACAGCAATCCAGACCTTGTCATGGTCGCAGGCCACGACATCGACCAAATGTCTCGCCTTCTGAAGTCGGGCGCGATTGCCGAGGGCTTCAAGTGATGAGGCTGCCCGCTTGCCCGGGCGATCATCTTTGATGCGCGTGGTGCTTGAACGTCCCGATTGATAATGACATGCTGCGTGCCATAAGATTCCGGGAGACAACACCCTGCGCGCCGCCATCAGCCGGACAGTCACAAGCCTGATCACAAGCCCGGGCCTCCGCCAGGCCCGCCGGGCCCTCGGCGCACTGCCAAGACGCCTGTCCGGCAGCACGCCGGTGATCCATTATTTCCATGAACCAGAGGATCCCTATTCACAGCTTGCCATCCAGCTCGTCAGGCCACTGATTGAGACCTACGCGGTTGAGGTACGCACGTGGACGGTTTCGGCCCCCGGTCCGGCGGCAGCCCCCGAACTCGAGAAGCTGAAGGCCTGGGCACGGCAGGACGCGGAAAGGCTGGCCAGGTCTCATGGGCTGAACTACCCCCACATCGAGCGTGTACCAGCGACACCGGAAGGCAACGCGGTGCGCGAGAAGATGGGACACTATCTGAGTGGAATGTTTCATTTCGAGGGTGAGTGGTACTGGTCCGTTGACCGGTTTCACTTTCTCGAGGAGCGCCTGCGAGATGGCGGCCTTGCGCGCAAGGCGGCGCAGGCAAGCTCCATCGTACCGGTTCGCGATGTTACCCTGTCGGGGAAGAAGGGATCAGCCACGGGCGCAACACTGGACTGGTTCCTCTCGTTCCGCAGCCCCTACACCTGGATCTCTGCTGACAGGGTCAAGCAACTCGCCGATCATTACGGGGCCACATTACGTCTGCGCTTTGTGCTGCCAATGGTGATGCGCGGCTTGCCGGTGCCGGCGTCGAAGCGCTTCTACATCACGCTGGACACCAAGCGGGAGGCCGAACGGCTTGGTATCGCGTTTGGGACGATCGTCGACCCGGTAGGCAAGCCAACGGAACGTGGCCTTGCGGTCCTCCATCACGCGATAAAGGCAGGCAAGGGCCACGCGTTCGCACGCTCGTTTCTATCCGGCGCGTTCGCCGAAGGCATCGATGCGGGCAGTGATCCGGGCCTGCGTCAAATTTCGGAACGCGCTGGTATGTCGTGGGCCCAGGCACAGGCAGCACTGGCTGACGACAGCTGGCGCGCCGAAGCTGAGGCAAATCGCGAGGAACTTTTCAGTCTCGGCCACTGGGGTGTCCCGTCCTTCCGCGTGAATGACAACCCGGCGCATTGGGGCCAGGATCGTTTGTGGCTGATCGAACAGGAACTGCAGGCTCTCGGAACATGATCCCAACACCGCTCACACTCAACGGCGCACCTGGCTCTCCCTATACGCGCAAGATGGTTTCGCTCCTGCGTTACCGGCGAATACCTTACAAGCTGCTCCAATACGGCATGGGCAACCCGCCGGGAATGCCGCGGGGCAAGGTTACCCTGTTACCGACTTTCTACTTTCCCAACCCGCAAGGTGAGCTCGAAGCCACGGTGGACTCGACACCGATCATCCGTCGGCTCGAAAGGGAATTCGAGGGGCGCTCGGTCATTCCTCCTCACCCTGTAACGGCATTCATCGACTACCTTCTCGAGGATTACGCGGACGAATGGCTTACCAAGGCCATGTTCCATTATCGCTGGCACTATGCGGCTGATGCGAACAAGGCTGGCGATATCCTGCCACGCTGGTCGCGCATCAACGCGACAGACGAGCAAATGGATGGTTTGAAGAAATACATCATGGACCGCCAGATCTCGCGCCTCTACGTGGTAGGGTCGAACGAGACCACTGCTCCGGTCATCGAGGCCAGCTTCGAGCGCTTCCTCGACCTCTTCAACGCGCACCTCAAGGTCTCACCCTTCCTCATGGGCAATCGTCCTGGCGCCTGCGACTTTGGCGTTTTCGGACAACTGACGGCCCTGACCCATTTCGATCCAACGCCCATGGCACTCACCCTTAAAAAGGCGCCGCGTGTGTATGCATGGGTCGAGGTCTGCGAGGACCATTCAGGCCTTGAGCCCAGCGAAAGCGACTGGATGGATCCGGCCAACATCCCGCCGACGATCAAGGCGCTGCTCACGGAATGCGGGCGCGTTTATGTCCCTGCCCTCATCGCAAACGAGACAGCGATTGCCGAAGGGCGGGATACTTTCGAAACCGAGATCGATGGCAAGCCCTGGAGGCAGCAATGCTTCCCCTATCAGGCAAAGTGCGCGCAATGGATCAGGAACGCCTATGCGGATCTCTCCGCAACAGATCGCTCAGCGATTGATCGTATCCTCGCTGACACGGGCGTCGATGCAGTGCTGCGCAGATAGCCTAGCTGGAACCCTCGCCAAACCAGCGGCGGCAGGCACGGCTGAAACTGGTCGGATCCTCGAAACCGAGAGCCTCGGCCATCTGCGTGCGAGAAAGCCTGCCTTCGTCGAGCATCGCGCAGG
>JBEIFU010000092.1:0-9499 GCA_040382295.1 Alphaproteobacteria bacterium | reverse complement strand
TGGGTCGCGACGATCGAGGGCTGCCGCCGCATTCCAGATCATGAGGCGTGAAGCCTCGAGCTCGGTCGCCATGTCAGCAAGCCGGAACTGGGTCGCCTGGAATTCACTGATCTGGCGGCCGAACTGTCGACGATCCACCACGTAGCGCTGCGCCTGTTCAAGGGCCGCGCGCGCCGCACCCAGCGAGCACGCACCGATGTTGATACGCCCGCCATCGAGGCCCATCATTGCGATCCGGAATCCATCACCCTCGGCGCCGATCCGGTTTGCGACCGGCACGCGGCAGTCCTCGAAATTCACTGTGGCAGTCGGCTGGCTGCGCCAGCCCATCTTGCGCTCGTTCTTGCCGAAGCTCAGCCCCTTGGTGCCTTTCTCGACCACGATGCACGAGATGCCCTTCGGGCCATCCTCGCCGGTGCGGATCATGCAGACATAGAGATCCGAGGTGCCGGCGCCCGAGATGAAGGCCTTGCCACCATTGATCACATAGTGGTCGCCATCACGCACGGCTTTCGTCTTGAGGCTCGCGGCATCGGAGCCAGCGCCAGGCTCGGTCAGGCAGTACGAGGCAATGAGATCCATCGTCATCAGCGGCGGCAGGAGGCGCTTGCGCTGCTCGTCATTGCCGAAGCGGTCGATCATCCACGATGCCATATTGTGGATCGAGATGAAGGCGGCCGTCGACGTGCAGCCGACAGCCAGCTCCTCGAAGATGACGGCAGCGTCGAGGCGAGACAGGCCACTGCCACCATGCTCGTCACGGACATAGATGCCGGCAAAGCCCAGCTCGGCAGCCTTGCGCATGCTCGGTACCGGGAAGATCTCTTCCTCGTCCCATTTCGCCGCATGAGGCGCCAGGTTCGCCGTAGCGAAGTCCCGCGCCGTCTTCTGCACCAGGCGTTGATCTTCCGTTAGTTCGAAGGCCATGCCGTATCTTCCCTCAAGGCTCGCGGTGGTGATACGAAGAGGGGGTAATCCTGTCAACGAAGCCCTCCCCAGCCATGGCCCACGATCTCGCAAGCCGATTCCCTTCCCTGCGCCTGCGCCGCCTGAGGCGGACCGGCTGGTCTCGGCGGCTTGTGGCCGAAAGCGCCCTGTCCCCATCGGACCTGATCTGGCCGATATTCCTCGTCGACGGGCAGAAGCGGCGTGAACCTGTGGCATCCATGCCCGGCATCGACCGGATCTCAGTCGACCTCGTGACGCAAGCAGCCGAGGAGGCCTGCAAGCTGGGCATCCCTGTGATTGCGCTGTTTCCATCCACCGATCCAGCGCGCAAGACGCCAGACGGCAAGGAAGCAATCAACCCGGATAATCTTGTTTGCCGGGCGACGCGGGCGATCCGGGAGGCAAAGCTCGACATTGGCGTGCTGTGTGACGTAGCGCTCGATCCCTACACCAGCCACGGCCATGACGGACTGCTGAGGGACGGCGTCATCCTGAACGACGAAACGGTCGAAGTGCTTGTGGCCCAGGCACTGACACAGGTGGATGCCGGCTGTGACATCATCGCCCCCTCCGACATGATGGACGGGCGGATTGGTGCGATCCGCGCAGGTCTCGAGAAGTCGGGACACAAGGACACCCTCATCATGGCCTACGCCGCGAAATACGCCTCGGCGTTCTATGGGCCGTTTCGCGACGCGGTTGGGTCGGCGGGGGTTCTCAAGGGCGACAAGCGCACCTATCAGATGGACCCGGCCAACGGCGACGAGGCCTTGCGCGAGGTTGCGCTGGACATTGCCGAGGGCGCAGACATGGTCATGGTCAAGCCCGGTATGCCGTATCTCGACATCGTGCGGCGTGTGAAGGAGACATTCGGTGTTCCGACCTTCGCCTATCAGGTGTCGGGCGAGTATTCGATGATCATGGCGGCAGCAGAGCGCGGCTGGATCGACGCGGACAAGGCGATGCTGGAAAGCCTGACAGGCTTCAAGCGTGCGGGCGCGGATGGCGTACTCAGCTATTTCGCGCCGCGCGCTGCCAGGGCGCTCGGCAACAAGGGATAGCTCGGATCAGTCCGACAGGCGTGCGACCAGGCTTGAGGTGTCCCAACGCTGACCGCCCATGCGCTCGATGTCCGCATAGAACTGGTCAACGATGGCGGTCACCGGCAGCGTGGCGCCATTATGCCTTGCCTCAGCCAGCGCGATGCGAAGGTCCTTGCGCATCCAGCTGACCGCAAAGCCGAAATCAAAGCGCCTCTGATGCATAGTGCCCGCGCGGTTCTCCATCTGCCAGCTTTGGGCCGCGCCCTTGGATATGACCTCAATGACGGCGTCCGGATCGAGGCCGGCCTTCTCGGCAAAATGAACGCCTTCGGCCAGCGCCTGCACAAGTCCTGCAATGCAGATCTGGTTGACCATCTTGGTCTTTTGCCCAGACCCCGCAGCTCCGAGCCTGCGAACCATCTTCGCATAGGCATGCATCAAAGGTTCCGCGGCCTTGAAGGCCTCCTCTTCGCCGCCGCACATGACGGTCAGCTGCCCCTTCTGGGCGCCGGCCTCGCCGCCAGAGACGGGGGCATCGATGAACGCAAGCCGATGACCGGCAGCTTCGACGGCGAGTGCCGACGCCAGCGTAGCCGATCCTGTCGTGTGGTCCACGAGGATCGCGCCCGGCTTCATGGCCGCGAAGGCAACATGCGCGATCTCCCTGATGTCGGGATCATCGCCAACGCACATGAAAGCGACATCCGCGCCCAAAACAGCTTCGCCCACAGACGCGCTGGCATGGCCGCCATACTCCTGCGCCCACGCCGCGGCGCGTGAAGCCGTGCGATTGAAAACGCGCAATTCATGCCCGGCACGCGCAAGATGACCAGCCATCGGGTAGCCCATGCGCCCCAGTCCGATGAAAGCGAGATTTGCCATTGCCGGAATTCCCTTTAGGTTGTGACTCGACCTAGCAGACCGGATGTATCGAGACAATGAAACGCTTCTTCCGCCGCGCCGCCATCAGCCTTGCTTTCCTGATCGGACTCGCCGTGCTGTGGGTCACCGTCACGACGTTCTGGTTGCAGGGCTCGCTTCCCAGGTTGTCCGGCACGGTAGAGGTCTCGGGCCTTGGCGGTACCGTGACCATCGTCCGCGACGAGGACGGTGTCCCCCACATCGAAGCCCAGAGCCGCAATGACGCCCTGTTTGGGCTGGGGTATGTACATGCGCAGGACCGGCTATGGCAGATGGAGTTCCAGCGCCGCACCGTCCAGGGTCGGCTGAGCGAAGTCGCAGGCTCGATTGCAGTACTGCCGGACCGGTACCTGCGCACGCTGGGTCTCTACAGGGCTGCGGAGGCCTCTGTCGCGCACCTGTCGCCGGATGCAATGGAGGCATTCAAGGCCTACACCGCAGGGGTGAATGCGGCAATCCCGCGAAATGGGCGACCGCTGCCACCCGAATTCTTCATGCTGGGCGTTATTCCCGACGACTGGCGACCTGCCGATTCGATCGCCGTGCTGAAAGCCATTGCCGTGCAACTCTCGGCGAATGCTTTCCAGGAGATCCTGCGCCTTCAATTGCTGCAGCGTATGCCGCCCGAGAAGATCCGCGGCCTCAATCCACCGCTGCCGCAGGAAGCGCTTGATGCTTATCTTCAGTATGCGCCCAAGCCGGGAACGAAGTTTGCGGATGCCGCAGCCGCACTGAACGCTCTGGCGCCTAGCATGGCCACGATCGGCGCGTCGAACAATTGGGTGATCGGGGGCAGCATGACGCAGAGCGGTCTGCCAATGCTGGCCAATGATCCGCATCTGCCGCTGACAGTGCCAGGCTTCTGGTATCTTGCGCATCTTCGATGGCCGGGCGGCTACGCCATCGGCGGCAGCGTGCCGGGCGTGCCGGGCATTGTCTCCGGGCGGAC
Organism: Alphaproteobacteria bacterium; assembly: GCA_040382295.1. Classification (GTDB taxonomy): domain Bacteria; phylum Pseudomonadota; class Alphaproteobacteria; order Micropepsales; family Micropepsaceae; genus SZUA-430. Next base: position 5,638 of record JBEIFU010000092.1, on the reverse strand, counting down.
AGGAACCATCGCCTGGGGACTGACCACGACCGGCGCCGACACACAGGACCTGTACTGGGAGAAGATCGATCCAGAGAATGCGCAAGCCTATCTCACGCCCGAAGGCTCGGCGCGTTTCGAGACCAGGCGCGAGGTGATCAAGGTCCGGCTGGGCCAGGACCAGACGATCCTCATCCGCAGCACGCGCAACGGCCCCGTGCTGCCCACGGACGAACCGAGACTGAAAGCTCTGGTGCCGGAGGGTCATGTCCTGTCCCTCAAATGGCCGGCGCTTTCGCCAGAGGACAGGACAGGCGAGACGCTGCTGCGCATCCTCGACGCCCCCGACGCCAGCCCGGAAACCATCCGGCGCATCTTCGAGCCCTACAACGCGCCAATCCAGAGTTTTGTCTACGCCGACATCAAGGGGCACACGGGCCTGATCCTGCCCGGACGCATTCCCGTTCGGGACCCCGCAAACGCCGTATCAGGCCTTCTGCCATCGGATGGTCGAAAGGCAACCCATGCGTGGAAGGGGTTTCTTGAAGGCGCGGATGCACCATCATGGACGGGAGGCGCCGGGGATGTCTTCGTGACCGCCAACAACAACGTCGCCCCTCCCGGCTACAAGCCGATGATCGCGCAGGACTTCGATCCTGAATACCGCGCCATGCGCATCAAGGAACTTTTGGCTGGCCACGACGGCAAGCATGATGTCGAGAGCTTCCGCCAGATCCAGCTCGATGCAGCGGAACGTTTCGCCATGGATGCGCTGCCGGCGCTGATCGCCACGGCGAAAGGAGGAGATGAAGCACTGTCCCCGGCGCTGGAGCTTCTCGCGGGCTGGGACCATCACATGACGACCGATTCACCGGCACCCCTCGTGTTCGCGGGCTGGATGCGGTCGCTGCTGCAGGCCCTGTTCGAAGATGAAGCGGGCGACCTTTTCAAGCAGATGTGGGGGGACCGCCCCAATTTCCTCGCCGCCGTGGCACGTGGCGAACCTGATGCGGCACTCCTCTGCGATGACACCCGAACGGCCGTGCCGGAGACGTGCCAGGCGATCATCCGCAAGAGCCTTGCCCTGGCCCTCGCGGATCTGCGCAGCCGTTATGGAAACGACATGGACACCTGGCGATGGGGAAACGCGCATCGCGCAACGTTCAGCCATACGCCCTTTGGCTTCATTCCAGGCCTCTCGTCTTTGTTCGGCTTTTCCCACGAGATCGGTGGTGGCAACGCCACCATCCAGCGCGCGGCCTATCGCTATTCCAACGCGAACCCCTTCGCAGCAGTTCATGGCAGCGGTTATCGCGGCATCTATGACATGGGTGCCGAGGAGAAATCATTGTTCATGGCCTCGACGGGCCAGAGCGGAAACGTCTTCTCGCCCTACTACGGGAACCTGGCACCACGCTGGGCACGAGGCGAGTACCTGGCGATCAGGACCAACCGCGAGGATATCCGCAGTCGCTCGATCGGAACCATCGAGTTAACGCCGAAACCCTGACCTCGCTAGGCCTTGGGCGCCAGCGAGCGATAGGCGCCACGGAAATAGACGAGCGGTTCCTCGTGGTCAGCCTGTGCGCAACTGCGCACATGACCGATGAAGATCACGTGGTCCCCCGCCTCTATCCGCTGGAAGACATCACACTCGAAGGACGCGATCGCAGAACGCAGGAGCACGACACCGTGCTGGCCAGTCATGACTTCATCAGCCTCGAGTGCTGACTGCCCCTTGCGCGCAAGGCGGCGGGAGAGGTCCTGGTGCACCCCGCCCAACACATTGATGCCGAAACGGTCAACCTGGATGAATGATTTGAACCGATCCGACCCTCGGTCGAGGCTCCACAGGATCAGCGGTGGTTCCAGGGACACGGAGGCAAAGGAATTGATGGTCAAACCCACCGGGGCACCACCTTCCGGTGTCGCGGAGACAACGGCTACACCTGTCGCAAAATGACCCAAGGCGTCACGAAACGCGCGGGAATTCAGTACCATGCTTCAATCCTCAAGACGCGCAAGGTGACATTAACGACCGGCACGCCATACTTCCCGGACAAACGCAGTAAAGGTGCCGTCGTGCAAAGACAAGCCCTCGTCCGAGGGCCGTCCGCGCGCGGGCCTTTGTCGGGGATGGGGCGCTTTTCATGGCAGGCGGCAAAGGCGGAAGTGGTGGCAAGGGCGGCGCGGCAGCTGCACCAATCGTCATCAAAAAGATCAAGAAGGGCGGCCACGATGGTCATCACGGTGGCGCTTGGAAGGTGGCCTATGCCGACTTCGTGACGGCAATGATGGCATTCTTCCTCCTCATGTGGCTGCTCAACACCACCACCCCTGAGCAGAAGCGGGGCATCGCCGACTACTTTGCCCCTGAGGCCGTCAGCCGCTCGAACTCCGGCAACGGGGCGATGCTCTCCGGCACATCCGCAAGCCATGAAGGCGTCGATGGCGCGGGCCAGATGGTCGAGAAGTCCTCCGCACAGGCAACCAATGATGAAGAACGGACGCACGATCCCTCAGCTGATCCCAACAAGAGCACCTCTGATGCCTCGGGCCGGGATGCAAGCTCGGATGCGATGCAGGAGAAGGCTGCCATGCGCTTGCGCCAGGCGATGCAGGAGATGCCTGATTTTGCCAAGCTCTCGCGCCACATCCTGATCGAAACGACGCCCGAAGGTGCACGGATCCAGCTCATTGACCAGGATGGACGCTCGATGTTCGAGCCGGGAAGCGCCGAGCCAACAGCCGATGTGCGTACGCTCCTAGTGGAGGTTTCGAAGGTCATTGCCGAGTTCCCAAACCGGATATCGGTGTCCGGTCACACGGACGGCGGAAACTTTAACGGCCCCGGCGGCTACACGAACTGGGACCTGTCGGCAGCCCGGGCAAACGCAAGCCTGCGCATCCTGAAAGACGGCGGTCTGCCCGACGGGCGCGTTGCTGCCGTTGTCGGCAAGGCCGGAGCAGACCCGCTTTACCCCGAGAATCCGCACGCATCCGCCAATCGGCGGATCAGCATCGTCCTGCTCAAGGAAGCCCCCGTACTTCCACCCGGCTTGTAGGGCTGCTTTTACAAATTGCGGGGCCCTACCCCGCAATTGCCCGTTCCCATGCAAGCCAGACTGTGTGAAATTATTCGCCAGGGGCGGGAGCCCCTTGATTCGGATTGTTTTTCTTGCGGGACGGCTGGCCGTGTCAGAGCAGTTTGGCACAAGGATACCGAAGTTCTACCAGACCGCTCCAGCGCCATGTCCCTATCTGCCCGGCAAGATGGAAACAAAGGTGTTCACCCGACTGACGGGTGACGCTGCACGCAGCCTCAATGACGTGCTGACCCACGCAGGTTTCCGTCGCAGCCAAAGCATGGCATATCGGCCGACCTGTGCTGCCTGTCAGGCCTGCGTGTCAGTGCGCGTGGTGGTCGATGCCTTCGAAGCCTCCCGTTCCTTTCAGCGCGTGACGGCACGCAACATGGACCTTGTCTCGGAAGTCGTTGACCCATGGGCCTCGGAGGAGCAGTTCCGGCTTCTGAGGCGATATCTCGACGTCCGGCACGTGGGCGGCGGGATGTCCGACATGACGATGTTCGATTACGTCGCGATGGTCGAGGACTCTGCCGTTGAAACGCAGCTGGTTGAGTATCGCTTCACGAGTGGCCCCAACGCCGGGGATCTCGCAGCCGTCGCACTGACCGACCAGCTCAGCGATGGGCTGTCCATGGTCTACAGTTTTTATGACGCGGACCAGAACGACCGCAGCCTTGGAACATACATGGTCCTCGACCACATCGAACAGGCGAGAAGCCGAGGGCTGCCCTACGTGTATCTGGGGTACTGGATCGAAGGGAGCCGCAAGATGGCCTACAAGGCCCGTTTCGCCCCTCTTGAAGGCCGCCGAGAGGCAGGCTGGGTCCCCTTGCAGCGAACCTGAAGGCGCAGCACACTGGGCGGAATCTGCGCTCGGGGGCTTTTTCACGTGTCCAACAATGTTCGCCTCGCCATCATCGTTGCTGCGCTCGGCTACTTCGTCGACGTCTTCGACCTGATCCTGTTTTCGATCCTGCGCGTGTCCAGTCTGACAGACCTGGGGGTGTCAGGTGATGAGCTGGTGACCGTCGGAACCTACCTGCTGAATTGGCAGATGGGTGGGTTTCTGGTTGGCGGCGTCCTCTGGGGTGTCATCGGGGACAAGGTTGGACGCATCGAACTGCTGTTCGGGTCGATCCTTCTTTATTCGGTCGGCAACATCCTCAACGGGTTCGTTGGCCAGTTCGGGCCAGGTGTTGATGCCATTCTGTCCCCCATCGACCAATATGCGGCGTTGCGCTTCTTCACCGGCATTGGCCTCGCAGGCGAGATCGGCGGTGGCATCACCCTGGTCGCAGAGCTTCTGCCGAAGAACGTGCGTGGGTATGGAACCACGATTGTCGTGGCAACAGGCGTTGCCGGCGCTGTGGCAGCGGCCCTTGTCTATGAGTACTTCACCTGGCGTGGCGCCTATATCTTCGGTGGCGTGATGGGGCTGGGCTTGCTGGCGCTGCGGCTCTCGGTGGCCGAGTCCGGGATCTTCAAGGCAGTTGCTGCGCAAGAGCATGTGGCGCGAGGCAATTTCCTGATGTTGTTCACCTCCTGGGACCGGTTCAGCCGTTACATGAACTGCATCCTCGTAGGATTGCCGATCTGGTACTCGCTCGCGATCCTTGTGACCTTCTCGCCGGAAATCGGCAAGACGCTGGGCGTCGCTGAGCCGATTATCGCCGGCACATCGGTCTTCTGGTTCTATTGCGGCATCACGCTCGGCAGCGTTGCGAACGGCTTGTTCAGCCAATTCGTGGGCAGCCGGAAGCTCTCCATCGGCGTGTTCCTGTTTGCGTTAGCACTGTCCTTCGCGTACTTCTTCCATGCCTCCATCACCACGTCATCAGCCTTCTACGCCGTGATCTTCGTCATCGGGTTCTGCACGGCCTATTGGGCCATGATGGTGACGGTCGCCGCCGAACAGTTCGGAACCAACCTTCGCGCGACAGTGGCCACGTCCGTGCCCAATTTCGTGCGCGGCTTCACGGTACCCATCACGATGGTGTTTGCCCTGCTCAAGGACCAGTTCGGGTTTGGCATCGTCGAGTCTGCGGAAATCGTGGGCGTGGGAGTCGTGATCCTCGCGGTGATTGCGCTGATCGGGCTCAGGGAGACCTTCCACGTGGACCTGGACTACATCGAAACCGACCAGAAACCCGCGAAGGGAAAGGACTGAAGTGACCCAACTCCCCCGCGAGGAGGCGCCGAGCTGGCGTCAATACGTGTTTCGCGCGATCCTCTGGTTCGCGGTCGTAGGCAGCCTCGCCTACGCGGCCTCGCAGGGCGCTTTCGATGCAATGGAGAATGCAGTCTCCCTGCGGCTCGAACCCAACAGGGACACGGTACAGCTGACAGGCTCGGTACCCGCCGTCATCGAGATCAAGGTGACACTGAAGAACAATACCGAAAGCAATGCGGCCCTGAGCGCACCGTCGGCGTGCAAGGTGTTTCGATGGCAGGTCTTCAGCCGCTCGGGCGAGATGGTTCAGACGCGCGTGAACGAAGCGAAGTGCCCGGAAGTTGCAGTGTCGGCCGCCCTGGCGCCGGGGGAGAAGATCGAAGAGATCTATTCCATCGCA
>JBEIFU010000091.1:0-9552 GCA_040382295.1 Alphaproteobacteria bacterium | reverse complement strand
TGGGCGCTGCCACGTTGGTCCCGCTGCCGTAATCAAGCAGCGATCCGAAGGTCGTGATCGGCCCTGAGCTCTGGCCAATGAGAGACGTGGTGTTTGTAAAGCTGATCCCGCCTTCGACGAGGTCGATCCCGCTGGAGAGGTTGAAATCGCCAGATATGGTCAGAATGCCCGATCCCGTCTTGGCGAGTTTGCTACCGACTATGAAGCCGATGCTGGAATCGAGACCGGAACTTCCCACCGTGAACGTGTGAGCGCCTGAATAGATGCCGGATAATTGTGCTGCGGACAATGTCGCAACGTCGATGCCCGTGTTGGAGTAGAGAGCCCAAAGCTGCGCGCCCGACTCAAGGGTTATCGAACCCGTTCCGGCTGAGGCGTCCTCGACGAAGGAGACGACCCCGCCTGACTTCACGACAAGCGTCGCGGCGCCGAGTGTCGAGTCGAAGAACTCAAGCATGCCATGGTTGGTGATTGTAGCGTTGCCAGCTGTCGGGAGCTCACCATTCGAGGCGCCAAACATGTCGTTGAAATAGAGGTTGCCGAAATTCTCTATCGTCGCGTTGCCTGCAGACGATGTCCCTCGGAAGAGCATCGTGCCGGTATTTGTAATGGTCGCATTGCCACTGGTGGAATTCTCAAAAAATCGCAGGAACCCATCCGTGCTGATCTCGGCTGCTCCTGCAGTGGTGGTTTCTGCGAAGTCGAGATAAGCGTCCGTTTGCACATTGATCGAGGCTGTACCTGCAGTTGCCGAGTTATCGAAGACCACGATCGCGCCGGCTGCAATTTCGATATCGGCGTCCCCGGCTGTTGCATTCTGTTCGAAATAGCCGTCGTAATGAACAAAGTTTGTGACGTACTTGTTGATGGTAATGGAGGCGGTGCCGGCACTTGAGTTGCCCTGGAATGCCAGTGTGTAGTCGGACGTGATTGTCGCCTCGTCGGCGGAGGACGAGAAATCAAAAACCAACGCGCCTTGACTCTGGATGGTCGCATTTCCTGCTACGGACTGTCCGAAGAAGTACAAAGCTGCATCGCTCGCATTGGTCAGGATGGCATTCCCGGCAGTCGACTGTGCCGAGAAGTACATAGCGCTTTCGTTCAAGATTGATGCGTTCGCCGCTGTCGCTGATCCCTGGAAATAAAGGAGAGAGCCATTTGTGATGTTGGCCGTAGCTGCCGAGGCTGAGCCCTCGAAAACCAATTGACCAAAGGGATAGCCTGAAGGGTCACTGATGTTTTCGATGGTTGCTGAGCCCGCCGAGCTGACGTCACTCAGATACAGGTTCAATCTGTTTTCAATCTGAGCGGCTCCAAGTGTGCCGTTCGATGTCAGGTATACTCCTCCGAGGTTCTCGAGCTGTCCGTTACCCAGGGAGCCTCCTGACGAGATTCCCATGCTGCTGTTCGCATCCACGGAGATGTAGGATGCTCCGAGGTCACTGGTTCCGCTGACATAGACGATGGCCGAATCCATGAGGATCAGGTTTCCACCGCCGAGGGAGCCGCCGGAAATGTCGAGGCTGCTGGTGAAGAAGGAGCCGCTCACCTCTTCGCCTGCGACGATCGTGTCTCCCGTGTATTGGTTAGTACCCGTCAGTTTTAGCGTTCCGGTACCATATTTTCGCAAGCCGCCGTCGCCAGAGATGACCCCCGAGAAGGTTGTCGTCGTCGCGTCGTAGCCAACACTCAGGTTGTGGGACTGCAGGGCAATCTCGCCCGATCCTTCGATTGAGCCCAGGGCAAGGTCGCCTGACAGCTCCAAAGTTCCCGCGCCCGCCAGCCTTACTCGCCCGAGGTCGCCCAGCTGGTCCGTGCCGGCAATGAGGCGGCCTGTCTCAATCCATAGATCGAGATCGGCGATCGACGTGCTATCCGAGAGCGTTACGGTGGATGCACCGGTTTTTCCCAAGGAATCGAAGCCCTGGAACACCAGGCCAAACGTGCTCACATCAAATGTGAAGTCCGCGGCGCCTCCGAGCGCAAGTGTCCGTCCTTCGGAGGGTGCAAAGAAGATCGTAGACTGGTCAGTTGTCGAGACGACGTCGCAGGTTTGCACGCCAAAGGTTGGATTACTTGCTCCGGTGCAGGCTGGCGGGGCAGCCAGGGCCTTTCCTGTCCCCATCATCAGGCTCAGGACGAGTGCGATGCTGCCGGCTACGGCGATGATCGGGGATGTGCCCCTGACGTGCCGACCACGAGTGCCCTCGGCGTCGTTGTGGGTTCTCTGCACGATGCCGGGCAGCGCCGTCAGGATCAACATGTTACGTTTCCAAGCCATGCCGCGCCATCATCCTGATCTAGTCGCAACCCTCGACCTTGCCGAGCTGCAGCTGCGAGAATTCACCGCTCGGCTTCAGCGTTACCTTTTCACCCGGGGTCAGCGTGACGGAGGCTCCTGTGGCGTTGGACGTCACGATGACGGTGCCATCATCCGAGCCCACGGTTGTGGTGCCGTCATCCTCGACTGCGATCCTCAGGATCGTGCCGCGGATACCGATCCCGGCTGTCGGGGTTTCAACGCGGACGCGGTCCTTGGGCATGGTCCCTGAGATGAGGCGGAAGAAACCCTTGACCAGGCGCAGTGATTGCGCGCCGGCGCCACCCGATGAGGGGAGCACGTAATCGTCGATGACAGCTGTTGCGTTGCCAACCATTGCGAACTTGCTGTCGTCAGTGAAGGTAACTTCAAGCTTTCCGCTTGAGTTGGTGGTCAGCGTGGCCAAACGGAAAATCGGGGACAGGCGCTGGAGTTCAGCGGGTGCGGCCTGGGGCGGTGCCTGGAGCGCCGTCACCTCGACGGCAGTCACCTTGCCAACTTCCTGCGCGGTTGCGCTGGCGGCAAGCATCAAAGCCAGGGTGAAGCCCCTCGACACGTTCAGAAACAGATCCACTGACAAGACCCCCGCCTTGCACTGCGAGCCGATCCCCATCGCCCCTCGCCAATACAGTCAAGTAGAAGTTTCAATGGGTTGCAAGGAAAAAGTCGTTGAGATTGTTACAGCCTATGGGAAAGCTTGACCGAAACAACTAGAAGGCGTGTGCAGGGGGGGCAGCTAACCAGGTTTGAATTGACTTTGGCGCAGTAGCTGGTTGCGACACACCCCGCATGCGCGATCGGAATCTCCGCGTTACAATCGCCGCACGAGGGGAGATGCCGTGCCACTCTTTTCTTACGAAGCAGCGGGACGCAATGGAAAGCCGGAGCGTGGTACGATCAGTGCCCCTTCGCGTGCGCTGGCTGTAGAGCGTCTCCTGCAGCAGGGTCACACACCGATCAGCCTGTCCGAAGATGTACGACCTGGCTGGCGTGATGCGCTTGCGGGGTTTCGCGACTTCTCGACTTTGCGTGCGCGCGCGACATTGCTGCGCGAATTGTCCACCCTGCTCAACGCTGGCATGAATCCTGAGCGAGCGCTTGCGACCCTTTCGGTTCTGGCGTCATCGCCCGCGGTGCGACAGAGGGTTGATACCGTCCTCGAGGGTTTGCGTGGTGGCGAGCCCCTGTCAAAGGCGCTGGCGAAGGAGGGATCGCTGTTTCCTGAAACGATGCGGATGCTGGTGGCCGCGGGCGAAGCGAGCGGGCGCTTGTCTGACGTGATTGCGCGCATTGCCCATGCAGAGATGCATGCCAGGCAATTGTCCGATCGGCTTTTGTCGGCCATGCTCTATCCGGCGTTGCTGCTGGCGACCATGCTGGGTGTGTTGACGCTGATCTTCACGCATGTTCTGCCACAGCTTGAACCCGTGCTTTCAGGGTCGGGCGCGGCGATGCCCTGGCCTGCCGCCTTGTTGCTGGGTACGTCGCGGTTTCTGCAGGACTTTGGCGCCGTGATTGTTGTGATCCTCGTCGCAGGACTTGGTGCGGGCCTGTATCTGTTGCGCCAGCCTGCCGTTCAGTTCGCGCGTGACCGTCATGCGATCAAGGCTCGCTATCTTCTGGGCATTCCTCTCCAGTATCAGACGTCGCAGCTTTGTCGTAATCTTGGAATGCTCGTCGATGGGGGGCTTCCGTTAAACCGGGCCCTCGAGCTTGCGCAGAAGACTTTGTCCAACAGGTTCCTGCAGGAGCGTCTCGATACCGTCATCGAGTGCGTGAAAGAGGGCCGGAGCCTGCACGTGGCGCTTGGCCGCGCGGAGGTGTTCCCCCGCATCGCGATCGAGTTTGTTGCCGTGGGTGAAGAGACCGGGCGCCTTGCGCCGATGCTTGCCGAGGCTGCGGACATGTTCGATCGAGATGTGCAGACCCGCGTCGAGCGGCTGTCGGCGCTGCTTCTGCCGGGCGTGACGATCGTGCTGGGTCTGGTTGTTGCGGCCATCATGACTGGCGTCGTCAGTGGCATTTTCGCAGCAAATGACATGGCGCTTGTGCCATGACGCGTGGTCAGAGCGGTTACTCGCTCCTCGAGCTCATGGTGGTCCTTGCCATCATGGCGCTCGTGATGACGGCGGGGCTGCCTTTTGCTGTGCGTGCGCTGGATGGTCTCAGCGTCGAGAGTGATGCGCGGCTTGCTGCCTCCCGCTTGCGTGAGTTGCGTACGGTCGCCATGGACCTTCAGCAGGACCTCAGGTTTGTCGTTTCGCAAGAGGCTCCGGCAACGCTGGTCGCGCCGGATGGGCGGCGCGTTCACCTTGGATCCGGTGCTATCGCGAGGATCGAAGGTGGCGACGAGGATGGCGTGCTGGTTCTGGGCTGGGATGGCTCAGTCTCCGGCAGTCTCCTTGTATCTCGCGGCAATCGACAGCTGCGACTGCGCCAGCGCGATGCTTATGGTGCGATTGTCATCGAGGCTGTGCCATGATGCGCGGCGGGCAGGGTGGCTTCACGCTAGTTGAAGCGCTAGTGGCGTTTGCCATCCTTGCGGTCATGCTGGTGGCAGGGCTGCAACTTGCCGGCACAAGCCTGCGTGCGATCGACGCCGCCGCAACCACTGACGGGGCGGTACTTGTCGCGCAGTCCCAGATGGATCGGATCGTGGCGATTCGTGCCGTTCCGCAGGAGCGCCGTGGCCAGCTCGAAGGAACGCCTTATGCCTGGGAGATCGAGATCCTGCCTCTGGATCCTGCAGCGCTCCGCCAGCCTCAGGCGCGCAAGCCCGTGCATGTGAGGCTGTTCATCACGTGGCGCGGGCGCGGGGGGCTCTCGCGCATTCATCTGGATCGCATTGTCTTCACCGAGGAGACCGCGTTGCCATGAAGCTGAGGGGAGAGGCGGGTTATACGCTGGCAGAGCTTCTTGTGGTGCTCGCGCTTCTCGGCATCATGGCGGTGCTGATGGGAGAGGGCATGCGCTTTGGCGGGCGCGTTTGGGAGACAGTGCATCGCAAGACGCAGGACATGGAGGCAATCTCCGGGGGGCAGGCGTTGCTGCGCACGGTGCTCCAGCGGATTGTGCCGCGCAGCCCCGATCCGGCGCTGGAGGTCAGCCCGGAACTGTTCAGCGCGACCGCCTCGGCCATGTCCTTCACGGCCTTTGTACCAGCGGCGATGGACGCAAGTGGTCTTGCGCGCGTTGATATACGCGTCGTGCCTGCGGCGGGTGGCCAGGGGCTCGTCATGTCGTGGTCGCCGCTTTTGGGCCCCACGCGTACTCAGCAGCGTGTGCTCGTGAGCAAGGCCGACAATGTGGCGCTGCTCTATGCCCGTCGAGATGCAGGCGGTGTCCTCGCGTGGCAGGATACATGGCGTGACCCGACGATGGCGCCTGACCTGATCCGGATCCGGATCACAGGTTTGGGTCGGAAGCCGAGCGGTTGGCCGGATCTGCTTGTGCGACCGCGGATCTCACGAGATCCCACCTGCAGCTATGATCCAGTGTCATTCGGGTGTCGCAATGGCTGAGCCCTTTCGCCCGTCGGGACAGTCCGGGATGGCACTTGTTGCGGTTCTCGGCTTTTTGGCAGCCTTATCGCTTGTGCTGATCGGCGTGACGGCCGCCTCGCGCAGCACACTGGACGGGGCCAGCCGGCATCTCCTGCGCGCGCAGGCGCAGATGGCGATCGAGAGTGCTGTCGAACATGCAGCGAGTACGCTCGCCGGCGCGCGTGGCGCCTTGCCTGCCCTGATGACGGCGCCGACTGTCCTTGATGTCGGGGGCTTTCGTGTAAGGGTGTCGGTGCGGTTGGAGCGTGGCAAGGTCGACCTGAATTTCGCTGACCAGGCCCTGCTGTCCGCACTGTTTCGGGCTGGAGGCGCTTCGCCGGACACGGCGGATGGCCTCGCTGCGGCCGTGCAGGACTGGCGCGATGGCGATGACCTGGTGCGCCTGAACGGTGCAGAGCGGCAGCACTATCGCGCAGCCGGTTTAGATCATGTCCCTGAAAACAAGCCGTTCAGGTCGGCAGGCGAGGTGCAACGGGTCCTTGGAATGACGCCCCGGATCCTTGCCTGCATCGGCGGGGAGATGACAGTCCTCACCCGATCGTCGGGGATCGATAGTTCCCAGGCAGATCCAGCCCTGCAGCGCGCGCTTGGCGTGGAGCCGCATATGGCTGCGCGCGGACAGCCAGCGACGCCATTGATCGATGCACAGCCCATCACGCCTGGAGATGTCTTTGAAGTCACGGTGGAGCTAGATGACCCGCGGCGCCGGATCCGCCGTGGTGAACGCGTTTCGGTCCGCATCACGGGCAACCCCGCGGATCCCTACTGGATTGTTGGCGTCGAGCCCTTATATGCGATCCGCTCCGGGCGTGAGCAGTGCCCGGGACAGGTTGGCGCGAGATGATGGACAGCCTCTCGGTCGAGGCTCTCAGCCTCCTGCTTGTTGCCCCGTTTGTCGGCAGTTTTCTTGGGGTGCTCGCCATGCGGCTTCCGCGGGGCGAGGATGTCGTATGCGGTCGCTCGCATTGTTTGCACTGCCATCACGTGCTGGGCCCGGCCGATCTCGTGCCGCTCTTTTCATGGGCGGTCGCGCGCGGGCGATGCCGCCATTGTGGCAGCTGGATCGGTGCCGTTTACCCCGCGATTGAGGTGGGTTCCTTGTGCGTCGTGATCTGGGCAATTGCGGTGGTCGAACCATCTGTCTTGCTGGTTACAGTCCTGCTCGGGTGGGTTCTTCTCTGCCTTTCGGTGATGGATGTCCGCAGCCTGGTGCTCGCTGACGCGCTGACGCTGCCTCTTGTCCCTGCAGGCCTCGGCGTGTGTCTCTGGTTCAGCCCGCAGGAAATCTGGGAACATGCCCTTGCCGCCCTCGGAGGTGGTGTCATTCTTGCGGCTGTGGCTTTGGGCTACAGGCGCCTGCGCGGACGTGATGGTCTTGGATTGGGAGACGTGAAGCTTTTTGCGGCTGCAGGCGCATGGTGCGGGCCGCTGGGGCTTGGCTCGGTGCTTCTGTGGGCTGTCGTGGTAAATGCAGTCATGTTGCTGGCGGACGGGCGCGGACGCATCCGGGTGGAAGCTGACACCAAAGTGCCGTTCGGTGCCGGGCTGGCGGCCGGTATCTGGTTGACTTGGCTTCATGGGCCGTTGTCGATTGTCTGACAGCACGCGGGTGGAACGAAGGATGAGATGAGCAGCGAGGCACCAGCAAGACAGATGCAGGCTGCGGGCCCGGAAGAGCGGCTGCTCGGTTTGCTCGTCGAAGCCGGGACGCTCGACAGTGATGGTGCCGAGCGGGCGCGGCGCGCTGCGAGCCACAGTCCGCTCGGGCTCACGCGCATCCTGCTTGAACTGGGTCTCGTGCCCGAGCGTGATCTGATGCAGGCCTTGGAGACAGGCATGGGCATTCCCCTGGCCTCGGCCGATGCGTATCCACGCGAACCCATCCTGCAGGATGAGGTGGCCGAGCGTTTCCTTCGTGAGCATCGAGCGGTGTTGCTCTCAGCGGATGCGGCCACAGTCACACTTGCGACCTCCGACCCGCTTAACCAGTTTCTGGTGGATGCCATCGCCCTTGCCACAGGTCGTGCCGTGGAGATCAAGTCAGCACTGTCCTCCGACATCGAGCAGTGGCTGCAGAGGCTCCATGCCCTTGACACATCTCCGATGCACGGTGGTGCGGAGGCTGGGCCCCATGCGGGAGCGGAGACCGATCTTGCACGCCTGCGGGAGAGCGCCAGCGAAGCGCCTGTCATCCGTTTCGTCAGTGGCCTGATCTCGCGCGCGGTTGAAGCTGGTGCTTCCGATATTCATATCGAGCCGTTCGAGCGGCGCCTGCGCATTCGTCTACGTATTGACGGCGTCCTCAAGGAAGAAGAGCCGGCCGCGGTCGATCTGGCGCCGGCCATCATTTCCCGGCTGAAGATCATGAGCGGCCTCGATATCGCCGAGCGTCGCCTGCCGCAGGATGGGGCCATGAAGATACCTGTGCGTGGCCGCGATGTTGATTTCCGCGTCGCGACAGCACCGGTCGCTTTTGGCGAATGTGCGGTCATTCGCATTCTCGACAAGTCATCGGTGCCCCTTGACATGCAGGCGCTGGGCTTTGATGCGACAACCCTTGGGAGGGTCGAGGGCCTGCTGCGGAGACCGAACGGCATCATGCTGGTCACCGGGCCGACGGGGAGCGGCAAGACCACGACCTTGTATGCCAGCCTTTCGCGCCTCAATTCAGCGGAGCGGAAAATCCTTTCGGTAGAGGACCCGGTCGAGTATCGGCTTCCCGGCGTGAACCAGATCCAGGTGAAGCCCGAGATCGGTCTCACCTTTGCCAATGTGCTGCGATCGGTGCTCCGGCACGACCCCGACGTGATCCTCGTAGGCGAGATCCGCGACGCGGAAACAGCGCGTATCGCAGTCCAGGCGGCCCTGACCGGGCATGTGGTGCTGTCCACCGTGCACACCAACAGTGCCGCCGCGGCGCTGACCCGTTTGATGGATATGGGGGTCGAGGATTATCTGCTGACCTCGACCATTACCGGCATCGTGTCCCAGCGTCTCGTGCGCAGTCTTTGCAGGTCCTGTCGAGCGTCAGTTCCCATGCGGGCCGAATGGCTGGAGGAGTTTCGTTCTGCTGGCCTGGATGCCGGCCCGGACACGCCCGTTTTCCTGCCCCAGGGATGTCCTGCCTGCAACCACACCGGTTTCAAGGGGCGAACGGTCATCGCAGAGGTTCTCGTCCCGGATGAAACCATTCGCGGTCTTGTGCTCGAACGCTCAGGTGCATCGGTGATCCATGCGGCCGCCATCGCACTTGGAATGGAGACCTTGCGTCACAATGGATTGCGCAGGGTTCTTGACGGTGTGACAAGTCTCGAGGAAGTCTCGCGGGTGGTCCAGCAGGAGGAGGGAAGCTGATGCCCGACAATCGCACGCACCCGCTCCCTGTCCGTTTTGCGCAGGCTGGGTATTCGCTCCTCGAGTTGCTTGTGGTGCTCGCCATTCTCGCGCTTGTGATCGCCATCGCGGCGCCCAGGGTGATGGGGTATCTCGGCTCATCGAAGGTGAAGGTTGCCGGCATCCAGATCCAGAACATCGTCACCGCCCTCGACATGTACCGGATGGATGCGTCGTCCTATCCGACTGCGGCGGAGGGTCTGAAGGCCTTGATCGAGCGCCCGGAAGGCGCCACGTCCTGGAACGGGCCTTACCTCACGCGCGCAGACGGGATCA
>JBEIFU010000090.1:0-9677 GCA_040382295.1 Alphaproteobacteria bacterium | reverse complement strand
TGCCTCGGGTACGAGGCTTGTGAGACCGACGCCGACCAGCCTGAAGCGCGCTCCGGTTGCTTCCCTTGCAAGCAGGCCTGATGCTGCTTCATGTATCCGGTGCGCGAGCTGGGTCGGGCGCTCGAGCGTCTGGCGTCTTGAGATCGCCCTGAATTGTGCGGTCTTGAGTTTGAGCTGAACCACCTTGCCGCCAACCGATGCGGCCTTGGCCCTGGCGGATACTCTTTCACAAAGCGGCCACAGGACATCATCGAGGGCGCCTGGGTCTGCGACGTCGTGCTCGAGCGTCGTTTCGGCGGATATGCCGCGTGCCTCGCCGCGAGGTTCGACGCGCCGATGGTCGTCGGCGTTGGACAATTGCCAGATCCATGTTCCGCTGGTTCCAAACCGTGCTGCGAGATCCTTCAAGCTCCGGCGCCGGATGTCGCCGATGGTGTAGATCCCTTCACGGGCCAGCGACTGGGCGAATGACGGGCCCACGCCAGGGATGAGCGTGGCTGGTCGTGGTTCAAGGAAGGTCTTCGCCTCGCCTTTACCGATCACGAAGAAGCCGCGCGGCTTGTCCATGTCTGAGGCGATCTTGGCCAGGAACTTGTTGAAACTCAGGCCAATGGAGACTGTTACCCCAATTTCGCTTTCCACGCGTCGGGCGAGGCGTACCAGCACCTCGGCGGGCGAACATCTGTGCAAGCGTGTGGTGCCCGAGAGGTCGAGGAAGGCCTCATCGAGAGACAGGGGCTCAACCAGGGGCGTGGTCGCGCGCATCAGGTCGCGGATGTGCCTGCTGACGGAGGTGTATTTCTGCATGTCCGGTCGGATGACGACGGCCTCGGGGCAGGCCGCGAATGCCTTGAACATGGGCATTGCCGATCTCACGCCAAATGTGCGTGCCACGTAGCAGCAGGTGGCGACGACGCCGCGCCGGCCTCCGCCCACGATCACGGGCTTGTCGGCTAGCGCGGGGTTGTCGCGCTTCTCCACCGAGGCATAGAAGGCATCGCAGTCGACGTGCGCAATCGCCAGATCTAGCAGTTCAGGATGCGACAGCAGCCTTGGGCTCCGGCAGTGCGGGCAGCGGACATGTCCTGGTTCGACAGGCGGGGCTTCGCAGTCCCTGCATATCGTGGCCATGTCAATGCCTAACCCCTTTGCATGGCCTGCCGGATCCAGGTCGCGGCCTCGGGCCAGGTGTCGAGCCGGGCGTGGGCGTGTGGGCTTGGCCCAATGAGGCTTGCCAGCCTTGTGTCGGCGACGAAGTGCAGCCGGTGGACTTGAGGGGCCTCTGCAGCGACCGATGCGTGATGCGGCGGAAGGTCGTCGATGAAGACAACGGGGGCCCTCATGCCGGCGATCAAGGGTTGAACGATCTTGCCCTTGGGGCCGCTGCCGGCAATGACGGGATAGGCCATTCCATGTCCTGCGAGATTGCGGACCCGGGCCTCGCGCGCGCTGGCGGGCAGGTTCGACAGGATGATCACCGTCGCGTCGGTTCCAAGGTCGGCCAGGGCACGCGCTGCGCCGGGGACAGGGTCGAGGATCCCGGTGTCGGCGGCGAAGAAGTCATCGAGCAGGCGCGTGACCTGCGCATCCTCCACGGTCTGTCCTGTCTCGCGATGGCGCACATTGCCGTGTATCCGGAAGGAGACGAGGTCGAGCAGCAGGTCCTTGCGGGCGAGGAAGCGTTCAAGGCCCTTGATGAACTCGACAAGGACCTCGTCTGCATCGCAGATGATCAGGGGGCGGTCCGGGTTGATCGGGGGATGGTCTACCATGCGGCAGATGCATGCGGATCGAGGGTCGCGTAGGCCTGGAGCAATTGGCCGGGCTTGAGCGTCTCTTCCTCGGAGAAAGTGCGCGCGAGTGATTCGTCACCTGCGAGGAAGCCCAGTGCTGCGGACAGAATCGTCGGGTCTTCGCTGCGGGCCTGCAGTTCGTCTATGTCGAGGCCGCTAGCGGTTAAGAAATTCTGTATCTCCGGGGGGCGATTGGCGAGGAAAATCAATGCTCGCTCTGCGATCTCGAGGGCAAGTTTGCGTTTCATCAAGGCTCTCGTCCCAATTTGACCAACATCAGTTGCTTTTCTTGGCCGTCTTTGCGGTAATCCGAAAATCTTATTTAACATTATTCGGTTCAAATATGCTCCACAAAACCAGTCTCCTGTACCGGGGGTGCAGATGACAGGATCGCAGGAACCAGGGACGGGGGGCACCGCCACCGGTCCGGAGGGCATCATGGACGCAAGCACCAAGACAGTTCTCATCGTTGAGGATAACGAGCTCAACATGAAACTCTTTCACGACCTTCTCGATGCGCATGGCTACAGGACCATCCAGACCCGTGACGGGCTTGAGGCGCTTGATCTTGCGCGCAAGCACGCGCCCGATCTGATCCTCATGGATATCCAGTTGCCGGAAGTCTCGGGACTTGAGGTTACGAAGTGGCTCAAGGAGGATGACGAGCTGAAGCAGATACCCGTCATCGCGGTGACGGCATTTGCGATGAAAGGCGACGAGGAGAAGATCCGGCAAGGCGGTTGCGAGGACTACATCTCGAAGCCGATCTCGGTCATGAAGTTCCTCGAGACTGTCCGCAGGTTCCTGCGTTAGGAGGCAGACAGTCATGACTGCGCGTGTCCTGGTCGTCGACGACATTCCCGCGAACGTGAAACTTCTCGAGGCCCGCCTGGGTGCAGAGTATTTCGAGGTCTCGACGGCAAATTCCGGGGCGCAGGCGCTTGAGAAGATTGCGCAGGATCTGCCTGACATCGTCCTTCTCGACGTGATGATGCCGGGCATGGATGGCTTCGAGGTTTGCCGACGGATCAAGTCGAACCCTGAGTCGGCGCATTTGCCGGTTGTCATGGTCACGGCGCTTGACCAGGTGGCGGATCGTATCCAGGGCCTTGAGGCGGGTGCGGACGACTTCCTGACAAAGCCCGTCAACGACCTCGCCCTTTTTGCGCGGGTGCGCAGTCTGGTGCGGCTGAAGACCATGGTCGACGAGTTGCGCCTGCGTCAGGCCACAGGCGAAAGCATGGGGTTGGGCGATGCTGCTACCCGCTCGTTCAACGATACGGTCGGACGGGGACGCATCCTTATTGTCGAAGACCGTGAGCAGAATGCGCTCCGCATGACGGAGCATCTGGCCGCCGAACACGATGTTGATGTCGTCGGCAAAACGACGGAGGCTGTGGTCAGGGCGCGCGGCGGCGACTATGATCTCGTGATCGCGAGCCTGTCCCTGGACAAGCAGGATGGGCTCAGGTTCTGTGCCACGCTGCGAAGCCTTGAGGCCACCCGTCAGACTCCGATTCTGGCGGTCATCGACGAAGGCGATACCAAGCGCATGGTTCGGGCCCTGGATATCGGTGTCAACGATTATCTCATGCGTCCGATCGAGCGCAGCGAGCTCAGCGCCCGTGTGCGTACGCAGCTGCGGCGCCGACGCTATGCGGAGCGTCTCAGGCAGTCGCTGCAGCTGAGCCTTGAGCTTGCAATTACCGACCAGCTGACCGGGCTGTTCAACCGGCGCTACATGTCGCGGCACTTGAGCACTTTGCTGTCGGAGGGCTCGAAGCCAGTCTCGTTCCTCATGCTCGACGTCGACTTCTTCAAGCAGATCAATGACACCTATGGCCACGATGTCGGTGATGAAGTGCTTCGTGAGTTTGCAAACCGTATCTCGGCCAATGTGCGCGGTATCGACCTTGCCTGCCGTTTCGGCGGGGAGGAGTTCGTGGTGGTCATGCCCGACACGGATCTGAGCTTTGCCTATCTCGTTGCCGAAAGGCTGCGTCAGTCCGTTGCTGATGCCCCGTTCGTTTTGAACGGGGAAGCACAGCAGCTTCCGGTCACGATCTCGATAGGAGTGGCTGCAAGCCAGGCGGGAGACACGCCCGAGGTCCTGCTGAAAAGAGCAGATCAAGCCCTTTATCGGGCCAAGAGGGATGGTCGTAACAGAGTCGCTGCCGACGCAGCCTGAGCCGTCGTTACTTGATCTTGCCTTCGACGTATTCCACGTGCTTGCGAATGACCGGGTCGTATTTGCGGACCTTGAACTTGTCGGTCATGGTGCGCGAGTTCTTCTTTGCGACATAGAAATGGCCGGTACCTGCCGAAGAATTCAGGCGGATCTTGATGGTTGTCGGCTTGGCCATGGTCGTCTCGCGTCAAAGCTGTCAATTAAGAGGCCGCAAACCTACTCATTCGCTGGGGGATGTCAACCGTCCCGATGCGTGCGGAAGGTCGCGGCCCGGTAGCTGGTAACCAGCACAAGAATGGCGGGAATGAGCGCCAAAACGAGTACGAGGCCGTGGGGGTTCCACACGTCCATGGCCAGGCCACCCAGTGAAGGCCCCACCATGGTCCCGGTTGCATAAAGGATGGCGTAGGCTGAATTCGCCGATGCGAGATCTGCTCCCCGGTACTTCGACCCCAGATGGGCGAGCCCTACGGCATAGATGGCCGAAATGGCACCCCCCCAGAACAGTGTGATCCCCAGTTCCCATGGTCCGATGGCGCGGATGAGCGGGAGCAGAAAGGCGGCTCCAATGCAAGCCAGTCCGCAGCCGATCAACACATGGCGCCGGTCGGTCTTGTCTGCGAGCCATCCAATGAAGGGGACCATCAGCATGTTGCCCAGGCCCAGCGCGCCGATAAGAAGAGTTGAGCTTGTTTCGGCGATGCCCTGACGGACGGCGTAAATGCTGAGGAAGGCACCTGCACTCGCCTCCACGGCGCCATAGCACAGGGCGGCTGCCGCCGCTGAGGGGGATGCAAACACAAAGCTGAACATGGCGCCAGCCTTGGCGTGCTGGATCTCCGGCACCAGCCGCGCACTGACGACGAGCAATGGTACCAGGGCTGCGAGCATGGTGGCAGCTCCAGCGAGGAATGGTGCCCAGCCCTGCGTTCCGAGGAGCTGGATGATCGCCGGTCCCAGCGCAAAGCCCGCGGAGAAGACTGCGGTGTAGATGGCAATCAGTCGGCCGCGCATGCGGTCCGGAGAGACCTGGTTGATCCACACTTCGCTGGCGACGAAGAGGCCCTGCAGGGCTGCGTTCAGCACGAACCGGAAGAGGAACCAGAGCGTGAGGCTGTCCGACGCCCGAAATGCGACAAGGCAGATGGCTGCGGTGACATAGCAGGCCACCAGAAAGCGGATGGTACCAAATCGTGCGGCCATCGCGGGGATGAACGGCGTGACAAGTATCATCGCTACCGCGCCAGTCATGACATTTGCGCCGATAATGGTGGCTGTGATGTCGTTGCGTTCCAGCAGCAGCGAAAACAAAGGGAGCGAGAGGCCCATGCCCAGGCCGTTCGCAAAGATGCAGGCATAGACGGCGCCCAGGCTCATCGCGAGGTCGCGCCTGGGCAGCTCTGCTTCGCTCATGCGGGTTGGACGGGTTTGTTGCGCCGATAGCGGAAGAAGGGTGTCGGGCGCTGCGCCCCTTCATCCGTGGCGGCAAGTTCCGCCAGCACGAAACGGGTCACGTCGATCACTTCAAAGTCGCGTGCCGTCGTCAGGGGATACCAGTCCAGCGACAGCAACTCTCCGTTCTCGCGCAGGCTGCCGACGAGGTCGTCGCCATTGGCGTGAAAGAAGCGCGCGTGAAAGCGAACCGGTGCCGATGTTGGCGTGATCGCCCTGCCCAAGAAGCGCAACCGGTCATGGGCCGGCGCCAATCCCGCGCGAGCGAAGTCTGACCACGTGCCGCTGTTGCGGCCAGGATTGCCGCTGCCGGCCAGCAGCAAGCCTGTTTCCTCATAGGTTTCACGGATGGCAGTGGTTGCAAGGCCTTGTGCCATGGCTGGCGTGCAGCCGCCACGGTTGCAGAGGTCGTCAAGGGTAGCCGGGTGAAGCGGTGCGCTGGGCGCAATGCGACTGTCTCCCTTGTCCAGCCTGCCTCCCGGGAAGACCCAGGCTTGTGCGAAGACCGCGCGCGACGGCCTGCGGCCCATCAGCACGTGCAGCGACCCGCCGATGTGACGGGTTAGCACGAGGGAGGCCGCATGCCTTGGCCTGACTGGGTTTTGGACCATTTTCGCTTGCTGTTCGGGAACCACGGGCGACCGGTGTAGACGACCTCGTGGTCCCGAGGCAATGCGACGGGTATCTCAGATGCAGACGCTGGCCAAAGGCGGCATTCCGTTGAAGGCGACGCTTGCATAAGTTGTGGTGTAGGCGCCGGTCGAAAGGATCAGCACGCGATCTCCGGCCTTGAGTGCTTTCGGGAGACGATAGTCGGCCTTTTCGTAGAGGATATCAGCGCTGTCGCAGGTTGGACCTGCCAGGATTACCGGCGTGGTTTCCTTGCCGTCATGCGGGGTCTGGATGCGATAGTGGATGGCTTCGTCCATGGTTTCAATCAGCCCGTGAAACTTGCCTATGTCGAGGTATACCCAACGACGCGGGTCGCTGCCGCCTTTGTCTGACACCAGCACGACTTCGGCCTGGATCACGCCTGCATCGCCCACGATGTAACGGCCAGGCTCGACGATGATGTCCGGTTTCCCCGCTGGAAAGTGCAATGCGAGGGCCTCACGGATTGCTTCAGCGTAGGCTCCGATCGGGGGCACTTCGCGGCTATAGCGTGAGGGAAATCCTCCACCGACGTTCAGCATGCGCAGGTCGATGCCGCGAGCTGACAGGTCGCTGAAAAGATGTGAGGCCTGTGTGATGGCGCGATCATACTGCTCGAGGCGCGTCTGCTGGGATCCGACATGGAAAGAGATCCCGTAAGGATCGAGCCCCAGATCCCGGGCCCGTGCCATGAGGTCTGCGGCCATTTCCGGTTCGCAGCCAAATTTGCGCGAGAGGGGCCACTCTGCTCCTTCACAGTCCACGAGGATGCGGCAGAAGACACGAGCGCCCGGCGCTGACGCAGCAAGCTTGAGGAGTTCTGCTTCGCTGTCGAATGCAAACAAACGAACGCCCAGATTGAAAGCGGCGGCTATGTCGCGCTGTTTCTTGATCGTGTTGCCGAAGGAAAGCCTGCCCGCGTTGATCCCTAGACGCAAGCATAGCTCGATTTCGCCGATGCTGGCGGTATCGAAGCATGATCCAAGGCTTGCGAGGCGCGCCAGGATTTCGTCTGCCGGGTTTGCCTTGACGGCGTAGAATATGGACGCTTCCGGCAGTGCGTTCTCCAATGCAGCATAATTGAAGGCTACAGTGTCAACGTCGACGATGAGGCAGGGCGAAGGCAGGCTTGCCGTGCGCAGATACTCCGCGATGCGTTCAGGCATGCCGGGGCGCGGCGTCGGCAGGCGCGCAACGGAACTTCCTTCAAGCGCTGTCTTGCGTGCTGTGGGAACGGAATCGAAGCGAGGCTTGCGGGCGCGTGCGCCCTTCACACTGACCAACATCGTCAACACCCTTTAGGACCCGGCGCGTGCCGGCTTGATCGAAAAGGACGCTTCCGTCGTTGCTTAACCTGTCGAGTTGGCCAGTGGCACGTGCGTTTTGCGTCTTCAGAGAGCGGTGCAGATAATGCCTGCGGACTCGTTTCGCAAGACCTTCCTTTCGGTGCAGGTGTGACGGATCAGCGTCGCCGGTTGGGCTTGCGGGCCTTGCCGGCCTTGCCGGGTGGACGCCTTGA
The DNA here is from genome assembly GCA_040382295.1 of Alphaproteobacteria bacterium. Lineage (GTDB taxonomy): Bacteria > Pseudomonadota > Alphaproteobacteria > Micropepsales > Micropepsaceae > SZUA-430. Next base: position 2,074 of record JBEIFU010000090.1, on the reverse strand, counting down.
TGGCTTCCCGCGCTGTGGTGTTGGCGCTGGCGCGCCCGCGAAGCCGCCTTCGAGCAGCGAGAACCGCAGACCGCCGGTCAATGGCGTTGCTTCGTCCACGCGTACCTTGACCCTGTCCCCTAGGCGGAATGTCAGACCGCTGCGTTCGCCGATGAGGGCGTGTGCCCGTTCGTCGTGATGAAAGAATTCGCGACCAAGGGAGCGGACCGGGACAAGCCCGTCAGCGCCCGTCTCGTCCAGTCTCACGAAGAGGCCGAAGCGGGTGACACCGGATATGCGGCCGCTAAAATCTGCGCCGACGCGGTCCGACATGAAGGCGGCGATGTAGCGGTCATTCGAGTCCCGCTCTGCCGCCATGGCGCGACGCTCGAAGGCCGATATGTCCTCGGCGGTGCGTGTCAGGCGGTCGATGTCCTTCTGTGTCAGGCCGCCCGGACCCAGCGCGAAGCTGCTGACCAGTCCGCGATGCACGATCAGATCGGCATAACGGCGGATGGGCGAGGTGAAGTGGGCGTAACGCTTCAGCGATAGCCCGAAGTGGCCGATGTTCTCGGGGTTGTATTCAGCCTGGCTCTGGGAGCGCAGCATCACCGTGCTGACCAGTTCGCTGTTTGGCGTATCTGCTGCCGCCTTGAGGATGCGGTTCAGCATGGCGGTGGTCACCGTCTGGGCCTGACCCAGGTTGATGTCCAGTGTCTCAAGAAACTCGCCGAGGGCCTGCAGCTTCTCCGTCGAGGGTGGCGCGTGAACGCGGAAGACAAGCGGGCATTTTCGCTGTTCCAGTGCTTCGGCGGCTGCGACATTGGCCTGGATCATGAATTCCTCGATCAGGCGGTGCGCCTCAAGGCGCTCGCGTACGCCGATCGACTTGATGCGACCGTCTTCCCCCAGTTCGATGCGCCGTTCGGGCAGGTCGAGATCGAGGGGGCTCCGCCGGTCGCGTGCCTTGCACATGGCGCGATAGCAGGCGAGGAGTGGCTTCAGCGCGCTGTCCTGAAGCGGTTTCGTTTTTTCGTTCGGCCGCTCATCAAACGCATCCTGGGCCTCGCGGTAGGTGAGGCGTGCGGCCGACCGCATGAGGGCGCGCTCGAAGCGATGGGACTTCATCCGTCCGTCGGCGCCGAAGGTGAGGTGGCAGGCGATGATGGCCCTGTCCTGTCCTTCCTTGAGTGAGCAAAGGTCTGCCGACAATTGTTCGGGCAGCATTGGAACCACGCGATCGGGGAAGTAGACCGAGTTTCCGCGACGCTGGGCTTCGCGGTCAATCGCGGATCCGGGTGGGACGTAGTGGGCAACATCGGCAATGGCGACAATGGCCCTGAACCCGCCCTTGTTCTGCGGATCGTCGTCAGGCGCTGCCCACACCGCGTCGTCATGGTCGCGCGCATCGGGGGGGTCGATCGTCACGAGCGGCACATGGCGCAGGTCTGTACGTGTGCTGAGGTCAGCTGGTGTGGCTTTGGAGGCCTCGTCGAGAACGGATTGCGGAAAGCTGTCCGGGATGCCGTGAGCGTGGATCGCAATCAAGCTGATGGTGCGTGGCTCGGAGGCCTTGCCTACGCGCTCCAGGATGCGCCCGCGCGGCAGTCCCATGGTGCGGTCACGGGTTGCCTCGAGGACGACGATCTCGCCATCGCGAGCGCCCGCCATGTCGGCTTCAGAGATGAAGTATTCGTGGCGCGCCTTTCGATCGACCGGTTCGACGCGACCATGGCGGCCCATTTTCCGGAACATGCCGACGGCGCGGTTGGGCGTGGCGCCCAGGCGGCGGATGATCTGTGCCGCGTAGGCCTTTCCTTCGGGTCTCAGGCGCACGAGTGCGCGTTCCCCGATGCCCAGGCTCAGGCCTTCGTCCTGTGTCTGGCGTCCTGGTGCCAGGACAATGTGCGGTGGGGGGGCCTCGCTGTCCCATTGCACGGGTCGGCAAAGCATTTCGCCGTCGGTGTCGATGTCGGTGATCTCGACGACCGTGACCTCGGGCAAGTGTCCGGCGCGCAGCAGTTTTTTTCCTCGCTCGCGCTTCAAATCGCCCTGTTCTGCCAGTTCGGCGAGAAGGCGCTTGAGTTCGATCTTG
>JBEIFU010000089.1:0-9718 GCA_040382295.1 Alphaproteobacteria bacterium | reverse complement strand
CTGACTGGGCAAAGGGCTGCGCGTACAGGGGCCGAATGATCCCTGAAAGTCGTTCCCGCACGGCTTCGTTCGAGACAGGGGCGTTCCAGTGCTCGCCCGAGTAGTAGATTGTCGGGTAGATGAAGAAGACATCAGCCTTCTGCGAGGCGCTCGTGTCCTGTACCGACCACGCGTAGCTGGTTCCATAGTCGGGCGGCGCAGGCTGGGGCGTATTGGAGAAACTGTCGCTCGGGTTGAGCGTATAGCGGATCAGGTTATCGCGCGCGGCGAACACAAGCAGACCCACCAGCGCAATCAGTCCGATGGCGGTGATGATACCGACGACAATGCTTCGTGAGCCGGCCGACATGGCGCGAGTGATTCCTGCTGACCGCGTCTCCTAGCACGCGCTCGATTGGTTCCTCGCGTGGAGAAACATTGAACTTCTGTAAGTGTCCAAAAAGCAACAAAATCAGGGTTGCCGATGGGGGGAGTGGAGGAACCCGGCATAGCTGGGTTGGTCAATCGCCACCTTGGCGAGCGTTGCCCTCACGAGGTGCCGGGCCAGACCCTGGTCCAGGGGATCCAGTTGGCCCACGCGCAAGCGACGACAGAGCTCCCGGTTCAGCTCTTCCAGCGTCCCGTCCATGCCCAGAAGCGCTTCAAGGCTGGTTCGCTCTGCCTCGCTGGCCGCCGGCCCGTGTTCGAGTTCACGCGCAACGATGGCCAGCGCATTGGCGGCGACGCGCCCATGGAAGGCGGTACGACCCGCAAGCTGGGGGATCGCGTGTTTCTCTAGGAACTCGCGCACGGCGGTGACGAGCTCTGCGGCCGAGGGCTGGTCCATCATGGCGCGCTGAGCCTGTCATAGAGGATGTTGACGAGATCGATTTCAGTCTCGGACGAGCGGCGCCCGATCGCCGCGCGCTCGACGCTGCGGTCGGTCCCTTGCGCGAAGGCCTGGTACATCGTCATGCACATGATGCCCCATTTGAGGGTACCGAAGATCTCCCAGAACCGGACCCGTTGGGGCGTCATGCCGGCACCTCCGCCCGCGCGATAGCCTTCGAGCAACTGCTCCACCGCGCCGAAGCCGCCGACCACCTTGGCCGTCTCGCCGAAGCGCCACGAGTTCACGCACAGCCATCCAAGGTCCTCGGCCGGGTCGCCGACATGGGTCAGCTCCCAATCCAGTACCGCGCGAACGCCCTCAGGCCCCACGATCAGATTGCCGTTGCGGAAGTCACCGTGCACGAGAGTGAGGACACCCGTCTCGGGAAGGCGTTGTTCAAGCCATTTGAATGCCGCTTCGAACACGGGATGCGGATAGTCGTAGCTGTCATAGGTTTCGAGATATTGGGCAAGCTGCTCCCGGGGCGTGACCGCATTGAGCGGCGGCAGGGTCTCGCGCGGGATACTGTGGATGCGGGCGAGCGCTTCGCCGCACTGGAAGGCCAACACCTTCCGGGCATCAGCGAATTCAGCGTCGCGCAGGATCTTGCGGGCAATCGTCTCGCCTTCGATCCGCGTCATGACATAGCCGGGCCCGATACCGTGCGCTTCCGTCAGGACACAGGGCACTTCAGGCACCGCCACGCCGGCCTTGTGGGCCAGCTTGAGGATCGCAGCTTCGGTGGCATGGTCCGGTGCGGCCGTCGCGCGTTTCGAGACCACCCCGCCAGGGGCGCGGCGCAGGATCAGCGGCCTTTGCCCTTCGGACGTGTCCAGGTCAAAGGCCCAGGTCTCCTGGCTGGCGCCTCCGGAGAGTTGCCTCAATCCTCCGACGCTGACCGGCCCCCTACTCAGAGGGGCGAGAGCACTCTCCAGCGCCGCAGCAATCTGTTCCTTGGTAGCTGTCATGGGCGAACTGTGCCGCGCCGTGACGTGCAACGTCAATCGTGCCGATGGGTTTGAACGTGGCAAACCGCGCCAGAGCGCAGCCGCATGGTTCAAGATCAGGACAGATCCAGGGTTGGCTGGGCGTCGCGTTCGGAGACGAGAGCAACCAGAAGATTGCTGATCAGGCGGGTTTTCGCAGTATCGTCGAGCTTGATGCGGCTGTTCATCTCGAGCTCGTTCAGTGCAGCATCGGCCATCTTGACAGCGTTCTCGGTGATGATGCGACGGGCGCTGACCACGGCCTCGGCTTGCTGGCGTCTCAACATGGCCGATGCGATCTCCGGCGAATACGCCAGGTGGGATAATCGGGTTTCGGTCACCCGCACGCCCGCGACGGACAGCCGCTCCTGCAGTTCCGACTTCAATTCAGCAGAGATGCGTTCCTGCGATCCCCTCAGGGACTCAACGCTGTCATCGGCATCGTAGGGATACCGGCTCGCAAGGGTCCGGACAGCCGTCTCGCTCTGTACCGCTACGAACTCGTGATAGCTGTCGACATTGAGGGCCGCCTTCGCAGAATCTTCGACATGCCACACCACAACGGCACCGATCTCGATGGGGTTTCCCCGCGAGTCGTTCACCTTCAGGGTTTTTGTACTGAGACTGATGACCTTCCGAGAGACCCGCTGGTGCGAGGTGAAGGGTAACACCCAGTAGAATCCGGCGCGCTTCAGCGTGCCGATGTAGCGCCCGAAAAAGAGAATGACGATCGACTCGTTCGGGTTGTTGATGACAAGGCTTGGGAGGACAAGGATGGCGACCAGGACAGCTGCGCCAATCGCAAGATCCCGGAGTTCGACAGGAACGGGACTGTCAAGGGTCAGCAGGAACGCATTGATGGCGTCCATGTTCCACGCCGCATAGCCGGCCGAGCCCAGAAGTGCAGCCAGCAGCAAGAAGCCATTGATGGCGAGCGTTCCGCTCTCCCTGATTCTATGCATCTATTCGCCCCCGCGACGTATCGAAACATAGCAGGGTTCATGCAGGATTGGCCAGCAGGCCGCGGAAATCGCCTCTATCGCGACAGGGGAATCTCCTGCAGGTTGTGCCGCGGTTTCCTCAGTCGGCCAGTGCCGACTGTCAAATCTCAACCCGAACGGATGGTGCGCACGGCGTCGTCCTGCTGGAACAGGTAGAGCAAGGTACGAAGGGCGTCCCCACGCGGGCTTTGCAGGTCCGGATCGCGGGCAAGGATAAGGCGGGCATCGTCGCTGGCAGCCTTGAGAAGCTCTCCGTGCGCGGAAAGGTCGGCAAGACGAAAACCGGGCAAGCCGGACTGGCGCTCACCCAGTAGCTCGCCGGCGCCGCGCAGGCGCAAGTCCTCCTCGGCGATGAGGAACCCGTCCTCGGTACCGCAGATGCATTCGAGGCGGGCTCGCGCAGTCTCGCCCAAGGGGCCTTGATAGAGCAGCAGGCAGGACGATGGCTTCGAGCCTCGCCCCACGCGACCACGCAGCTGATGCAGCTGGGCGAGGCCAAAGCGCTCAGCGTGCTCGATCACGATGATCGTGGCGTCGGGAACGTCGACGCCAACCTCGATAACGGTGGTGGCGACGAGCACACCGGCCTTACCCTGCCGGAAGTCGGCGATGGCGGCGTCCTTTTCAGCGGGTTTCATGCGGCCATGGATCAGGCGAACCTGTCCGGGCAGGTGATGGTTGAGCACGTCGAAGCGCTCTTCCGCAGCGGTGAGGTCCAGGTCCTCGTTCTCTTCGACCAGGGGGCACACCCAGAAGGCACGGGCACCCTGGGCAAGCGCACTCTTGAGGCGATCGATCACCGCGTCGAGGTCTGAAAGTGGCCGCATGCGCGTGACGATGGGCTGCCGGCCCGCAGGCTTTTCGCGCAGGCGCGACATGTCGAGGTCGCCATAGCTCGTCAGCGCCAGTGTGCGCGGGATCGGCGTTGCGGTCATCACGAGGATGTCGGCGGGCAGGTGCCCCTTTCCAGACAGGGCCAGCCGCTGATGGACGCCGAAACGGTGTTGTTCGTCGACCACGACAAGGCCAAGGTCATGGAACACGACGCTCTCCGTGATCAGCGCATGTGTCCCGATCAGGATCTGGAGTTCGCCAGACGCAAGACGCTGCAGGATGGCATCGCGCTCCTTGCCGCGCTCGCGGCCAGTCAAAAGGGCAAGGCTCACGCCGGCGGCATCGGCGAGCGGGCGCAGAGAATGCTCGTGCTGGCGCGCCAGCACCTCCGTCGGCGCCATGAGGGCTGCCTGTGCCCCACACTCGATGGCATTGAGCATGGCAAAGAATGCGACGAGGGTTTTGCCCGCACCGACATCCCCCTGCAGCATGCGCAGCATCCGCTGCGTCGAGGCCTGGTCGGCGAAAATTTCCCCCAGCGCTTCTTCCTGCGATGGGGTCAACTTGAACCCGAGGGCGGAGAGAGCTCGCGCCCGCAGCAGGCCGTCGCCCTTGATGGCGCGTCCCTGCTGGCGTCGCATCCGGGCTCGCGCGAGCGCGAGGGCCAGCTGGCTCGCAAGCAGTTCGTCAAAGGCAAGCCGCTGCCGCTCGGCTGTGCCAGGTTCCAGATCCGCCAGGGTTGTTGGCGCATGTAATCTGCCAAGTGCATCACGGAAACCAGGCCATCCTTGCTTCCGCAGCCACGCAGCATCCTGCCACTCGGGAAGCTCAGGGCAGCGGGCCACAGCCTGCAGCACGGCACGGCCCAGCGTCTTGTGAGGCAGGCCTTCGGTCGAGCCATAGACCGGTTCGATTGGCGGAGCCGTGGCAAAGGCGCCCTCATCCAGCATACGATCGGGATGGGCCATCTGCAGCCGCCCATCGAAACGTTCAACCTTGCCGCTGACATGGCGGATCTGCCCCACCGGAAGCTGCGCTTGCAGGTAATCCTTCTGTCCCCGGAAAAAGACCAGATCCATGAAACCGGTGCTGTCGCTGGCTACAACCTTGTAAGGGTGGCGTGGCGTACGTCCAGGCTTGTGTTCGACGATGGTCACCCGAACGGTGACGGCCTGACCTTCCGGCGCGCCAGCGATCGTGCTCGTGGTGCTCCAGTCATGCAGCGAGATGGGCCTGTGCCAGAGCAGATCAACGATCCGCGACCCCGCCACACGACCGATGAGCTTGGCAAACCGCGGGCCGATCCCCTGCAGGGTCGAGACCTCGGCAAACAGAGGAAAGAGCGACTGCGGCCTCATGGTCCTGCGCGAAGGTCGCCGATGATCGCTTCAAGATAGTTGGTGACGATCGAGACATGCCCCTCACCCTGGGGGAATGTTGCGCGTGCCCGCGGAATGCTGCGGGCGTAATGCTGGCCGATCGAGACCGGCACCTGCAGGTCATGCGTCCCGTGCCAGACCGACACCGGCACGCGGATCTCGTCAAGCGCGAAGTGCCACGGTTCCCCGTAAATCCGCGCGTCCGAGGCCGGCCCCTTGGCCGAGGACCTCAGGCCTTCGCGAAAACTCGCGAGAAGCATGCGCAGGAACTCCGGCGTCATCGCTTCATGGTCCTTGGAGGCCCGAGGCATGCGGCGCTTGATACGTTCGAAGTGCTTTTCCGAAGCCGGCAGGCGGATCAGCGTGCGCATGACATTCATCAGCACAGTCGAGCGCAGGGGGCTTTGTCCCATATCGAGCAGGAAGCCCACCCGGTTGGCGGACATCCCCGGTGCATCCGGCGGTCCGAGACCGGCAATGATGGCAACCCGATGCAGGCGGTCGTCGAAATGATGCGCACACGCGGCGGCATAAGGCCCACCGCCCGACATGCCCACGATCGCAAAGCGATCAAGCGCCAGATGGTCGGCAAGGGCTTCGATGTCATGTGGCCAGTCAGAGAGTTTCCGGTTGTGATGCGGATCGGACAGCCCATATCCGGGCCGGTCAACACCGATCAGTTGCACCCCCGGAATGTTGAAAAAACCCGCCTCGAGGCGCGAGCCCGGCCAGCCATGGAAATAGAACACCGGCAGCGCCCCTGCCGGCCCGAACTGCGCAAAGCCCAGCTTGCGGCCATCCGGCAGCGTCATCGTCTGCATCGAGCGGGCCAGCGAACCATCGGGTCTTGGACGGGACAGGGGGATCGGGGGTGGCGTGTCCATGCCGTGTCTTCTCGTTTCCGTGGAGGGCAGAGGCGTTTCGGCGCACCAATAGGGAAAGCCTAGCCGCTCCTCAAGAGAATGCTTATACAGCGTCCATGGATACATATTCCGAAAACCGCCGAAAGCGGCTCATATTCCAGGCTTGGCACCGGGGCTTCAAGGAAATCGACTTGATCCTGGGCCCCTTCGCCGACGAACGGGTCGGCCAGATGGACGATGCCGAACTCGACCAGCTCGAGGCGCTTCTCGGCGTGCCTGACCAGGATCTCTATGACTGGATCTGCGAGCGCAGCCAGCCGCCCGAACGCCTCCGCACCAAGGTCTATGAACAGATATTCGATTTTAGCCGGCGCCCCCGAGGGATTTGACGCGCTGGTCATCGCGTCAAGGGCTCGCAAGGCCGGCGCGGTCCATCTTCATGTGGCCCGGGACGAACCCCGCCTGGCGGCGCTCGCAGAGGCCATCCGTTTTTTTGACGCGTCGCTGCCCGTCCTGACGCTGCCGGGCTGGGACTGCCTTCCCTATGACCGGGTATCGCCCAAGCCGGAGATTGTCGCCGAGCGCATGGCAGCCCTGTCCGCCCTGGCGGGGGGAGTGAAGGGGCCCTGCGTCGTGATAGCGACAGTCAGCGCGGCCCTGCAGCGGGTCCCGCCGCGTGCAGCAATTGCGGATGCGCATCTGAAGATTGCCAAGGCGGCGACATTGCGCCTCGACGATCTCCTGGCCTTTCTCGCGCGCAACGGGTTTTCGCGGGTAGGCGCTGTGGTCGAACCCGGTGACTTTGCCGTCCGCGGCGGCATAGTGGATGTGTTCCCGCCGGGCGAGGCGCTGCCGGTTCGCCTCGACTTCTTCGGCGACACCGTCGAATCCATTCGTCGCTTTGAGCCCGAAAGCCAGACCTCGGTCAGTGAGGTTTCGGCGCTTGTACTCTCGCCCTTCAACGAGGTGCCGATCGACCGGACGTCGGTCCAACGCTTCCGCGCGGGCTACGTGGCAACATTCGGCGCCGTGCTTGAGGATGATCCGCTCTACGAGGCAGTCAGCGCGCAGCGCAAGCACCCGGGCATGGAGCACTGGTTACCCCTGTTCCACGAGCAGCTCGAAACCGTGTTCGACTTTGCCGGATCCGGTGGCGTCACCCTTGACCATCAGGTCGAGGAGGCGGTCACCTCGCGCATTGCCTTGATCGCGGACTATCACGAGGCACGCGTCGTGGCGCGTGAGACGTCGAAGGGCGTCATCAAGGGCATGGCCTCTCCCTACAAGCCGCTGAAGCCGGACCTGCTCTATCTCTCCGAGCGCGAGTGGCATGCGGCGCTCGAGGCTCGCGCCACGCAGCAGATCTCTCCTTTCAAGCCCGTTGAGCTTTCGGGCCATACGGATGCCGGCGCGATCAAGGGCCGCGACTTCGCACCCGAACGTGTCGCGGCCTCGAAGAACGTGTTCGACAGTGTCGCCGCGGCAATGAAGGGTCTCATCGACCAGAAGAAACGGGTTGTCGTGGCTTGCTGGACAGCGGGCTCGGCCGATCGCATGGGAGGCGTTCTTGCCGATCATGGCGTCTCGCCGATCACGGTTGCCGCATCGTGGGATGATGCCCTGAAGCTTCACCCGACAGCAGTTGCAGTCGTGGTGCTGGGCCTCGAGGCTGGCTTCGAGACGCAGGACCTCGCCGTCATGTCCGAGCAGGACATCCTCGGTGACCGGCTTGTGCGCAGACAGGGCCAGAAGCGGCGGTCTGCGAATTTCATCGTCGAGGCTGCAGCGCTTTCGCTCAACGACCTGGTGGTTCACGTCGACCACGGGATCGGGCGCTATCTGGGCCTGAAGACGATCGAGGCCGCGGGCGCGCCTCATGACTGCCTCGAGATCCAGTACGATGGCGGCAAGCTGTTCCTGCCGGTCGAGAACATCGAGCTTCTGTCGCGCTATGGCTCGGATGACGAGGGCGCGGTGCTTGACCGGCTTGGCGGCTCGGGCTGGCAGAGCCGCAAGGCAAAGCTGAAGAACCGCATCCGTGACATGGCCGAGCAGCTCATCAAGGTGGCGGCCGAGCGGCAGCTGCGCCAGGGGCCTGTCATCGATGCGCCGCATGGTGTCTACGAGGAATTCTGCGCCCGCTTCCCCTATGGCGAGACCGAGGACCAGGAAAAGGCCATCGGCGATGTCATGGAAGACCTCACGCGCGGCCTGCCCATGGACCGTCTTGTTTGCGGCGACGTCGGCTTTGGCAAGACGGAAGTTGCGCTGCGTGCAGCCTTCGTGGTGGCCATGACCGGGCGCCAGGTCGCGGTAGTTGTGCCGACGACCTTGCTGTCTCGCCAGCACTTCCAAACCTTCGTCAACCGCTTCGCGGGCTTTCCCCTGCGCATCCAGCAATTGTCGCGCATGGTCTCGACCAAGGAAGCCGCCGAGACGCGCACAGCGATTGCCGAAGGCAAAGTTGACATCGTTGTGGGTACCCATGCGTTGCTGGCTAAGTCGATCTCGTTCCGCGACCTCGGGCTTCTCATCATCGACGAGGAGCAGCACTTTGGCGTATCGCACAAGGAGCGGCTGAAGCAGTTGCGCTCGGAAGTGCATGTGTTGACGCTGACGGCGACACCCATCCCGCGCACGCTGCAATTGGCGTTGTCGGGCGTGAAGGAAATGTCGATCATCGCCACGCCGCCGGTCGACAGGCTGGCCGTACGCACGTTCGTCACGCCGTTCGATCCCGTCACGGTGCGCGAGGCTCTCTTGCGCGAGCATTATCGCGGCGGGCAGAGCTTCTTCGTCTGCCCGCGCATCTCGGACCTGGCTGATGCCGAAGAGTTCCTGAAGACGGCCGTGCCGGAAGTGAAATACATGGTTGCCAACGGACAGCTCATGCCGACGCGGCTCGAAGACATCATGTCGTCGTTCTATGACGGCAAGTTCGACGTGCTGATCTCGACGCCGATCGTGGAGAGCGGGCTCGACATCCCGACGGCGAACACGCTGATCGTCTACCGGGCGCATGTGTTCGGGCTTGCCCAGCTCTACCAGCTGCGCGGGCGTATCGGACGTTCCAAGGCGCGGGCATTCGCCTATTTCACGGTGCCACCCGACCTCAAGCTGACCGACAATGCGGACCGGCGGCTCAAGGTGCTGCAGTCACTTGATTCACTTGGTGCAGGCTTCACGCTGGCCAGCCACGACCTCGACATCCGCGGGGCAGGAAACCTGCTGGGCGAGGAACAGTCAGGCGAGGTGCGCGAGGTTGGCATCGAGCTCTACCAGGACATGCTGGAAGAGGCGGTTGCAAGCCTGCGCGGCAAGCTGCCCGAAAAAGACGAGACGTGGTCGCCGCAGATCAATCTGGGTTCGGCCGTCCTCATCCCGGAATCCTATGTCAGCGACCTCAATCTGCGCATGGCGCTCTATCGCCGCCTGTCGACACTCGACAGCGAGGAGGCGATCGACGGGTTCGCCGCCGAGATGATCGACCGCTTCGGCCCGATGCCCGCCGAGGTGCGCTCGCTGCTCAAGATCGTGTCGATCAAGCGCCTGTGCCGCATCGCGCAGGTCGAGAAGATCGACGCGGGCGCGAAGGGTGCGACGATCACCTTCCGCAACAACGCCTTCCCGAACCCGGTCAAGCTGGTCGGCTGGCTCGCACAGAACCCCAAGACCGCCAAGGTGCGCCCCGATCAGAAGGTGGTCATCATGCGCGAGTGGGGGAGCGCCGAGGAGCGCCTGACGGGCGCGCGCCAGACGCTGGAGAAGCTCGCGGAGCTGGCGG
>JBEIFU010000088.1:0-9727 GCA_040382295.1 Alphaproteobacteria bacterium | reverse complement strand
GAGGAGTATGGTTCATCGAGGCCACTCAAGGGCGCACGGATCGCCGGTTGCCTGCACATGACCATCCAGACGGCGGTGCTGATCGAGACGCTGAAGGTTCTGGGCGCGGATGTGCGCTGGGCGTCGTGCAACATTTTCTCGACCCAGGATCATGCGGCGGCAGCGATTGCAGCTGCCGGCATCCCAGTCTTCGCCAAGAAGGGCGAGACGCTGGTTGAGTACTGGGAGTACGTGCATCGGATCTTCGAGTGGGCCGATGGCGGTGCTCCAAACATGATCCTCGATGATGGTGGCGATGCAACGTTGCTTTGTGTGCTGGGTCCCAAGGCCGAGAAGGATCTGTCGGTCATCTCCAAGCCCTCGAACGAGGAAGAGGAGGCGCTCTTTGCCGTCATGCGCAAGGTGATTGATCGCAAGCCGGGCTGGTATTCCAAGATGGCGGCAGCGATCAAGGGCGTGACCGAGGAGACGACCACGGGTGTGCACCGCCTCTATCAGATGGCCGAGCGCAAGGAGCTTCCGTTTCCTGCGATCAATGTCAATGACAGTGTCACCAAGTCCAAGTTCGACAACCTCTATGGCTGCCGCGAGAGTCTTGTGGATGGCATACGGCGTGGTACCGACGTGATGATGGCGGGAAAAATCGCCATGGTTGCGGGCTTCGGTGACGTTGGCAAAGGATCGGCTGCCAGCCTGCGCAATGCCGGATGTCGCGTGATTGTCTCGGAAATCGATCCGATTTGCGCCCTGCAGGCGGCGATGGAAGGTTATGAGGTGACGACGATGGACGATGCGGCGCCGCGCGCCGACATCTTCGTAACGGCGACCGGAAATGTCGATGTCATTACCGTCGATCACATGCGTCGCATGAAGGACCGTGCGATTGTCTGCAACATCGGCCATTTCGACTCCGAAATCCAGGTTGCAGCCCTCAAGAACTTCAAGTGGCACAATGTGAAGCCGCAGGTCGATGAAGTTGAATTCTCCGATGGCAAGCGCATCATCCTGCTCTCAGAAGGACGCCTCGTGAACCTGGGCAATGCCACCGGCCATCCCAGTTTTGTGATGAGTTCTTCCTTTACCAACCAGACGCTGGCGCAGGTCGAGCTCTGGCAGAATGGTGCCCGCTATGAGAACAAGGTCTACACGTTGCCCAAGAAGCTGGATGAAAAGGTAGCCCGTCTTCATCTTGCAAAGCTTGGCGCGAAGCTGACGGAGTTGTCGACCAAGCAGGCGGAGTATCTTGGCATTGGCGAAGAAGGTCCGTTCAAGTCGGATCATTATCGCTACTAGGACGCCGGAGGCGCTGATATGCGCAGCAGAGTTATTGCAGGAGGCGTCGCGGCCCTTCTCTTTTGGTTTTCATCGGTGCTTGGGGCTTCACCCGTGCGGGCTGCGGGCTGCGACGTGACGGCGTCTGTTCCCTGGTCGCCGGCCCGCCAGCTTACGTTCAAGGCAGAAGCCTTTGCCCATGGCGCTCGGTGCGACAAGGCCGTGGTGATGCTTGTCGTGCGTGGAGCTGATGGGACGCCGCTCTGGACTGACAGCAGGGTGGGGGCCTTCGTCATGCCGTTCGTCGAGGTGAAGACCAGAGGCGACATGCAGTCGGCCTTGGCACGCTGGATCCGGCAGGACCATCCGTTCAAGTCCACTGCCAAGCTGCCGCCTTGGCCTGCCGGGGCGGATCAGCCTGCGTCGGGCGAGTTTCCCTTCCTTCCAGACGAAGGTGTTGACCGCGTGACTTACGAAGCGGCGCGCGCGGCCCGGCTGCCCGTGTTCTGTTACGTGCAGGGTATGGAAAGCATGGCATGCGTCATGTGGAAGGATGGGGGCATGACGAAGCTCGGGGTACAGTTGTTTCCCGGCTGAGGCGTCGGCTGCTCGTACTTTCGGTTCGTTCGGGGCGGCTCACGTGTTGAAGCCGCCCTGATGCGTTCTGGTCCGCTTTAGAGTGTTATCTGAACGTAAACATTTCTTACCCGCCCGTGCTGAATCATGTGGGTGCGCATGTTTCACGCCGAGCTATCGCTTTTGAGCAACACATTGGTTCGCTCAGGCGCAAGTTGCGCAAACTCGCATAACACTTGAGGTCGGATACGCAAGCTGCTGATCAGACGAGAAATTCTTCTCTTCGCTTTCGCTAGGTTTGAATGCCGTCGTGCAGGCGCGGTCGTCGACCGATTGATCTGCCCGCTCAGCGTGCAGGAAAGGACAATCAGGCGGGGTGTTCCTATCATGACTGGATAGAGTGATTCTCGCATCTGGGGTTGCGAGCGTTGGCCGATCTGGAGGGGGCTAGCTGGGTACTTGCGTTGTCGTCGGGCTGCTGTCGTCCGGTTGTATCATAAGCCCTGGTATCCTCCCGTCCCCTGATTGTCCGATTGCTGAAGGCGCTTGAACTCCTCGACGCTGCATGGGGCCCGTATTGGTTGTGACGAACGAGATTGCCGTCTGGTTGCCCTTTGGCATTACGCTTGGCGCGATAGCCTTGGCGGGTTCGCTCGCGCTTGTGATCATCGCCTTCCGGCTCCGTTCAGATGCGCTGCTGCGTCGGGTGGCCGCCCGTAGTGTGCTTGCGGAAGCGCGATTCCAGAAGGAAGCCGCAATTGTCACGGCTGAACCTGGATCGCTTTTCGTTTGGCGCAATATCGGGGGAGAGCCGATTGCTCGGGCTGGCTCGGACAGCGTGCTTGCTGGCGTGCTCGACGCTGATGAAAATGGTCAGCTGCGTGATGCCCTGGAGTCCCTTGGTGCCAGCGGCTCCATTTTCTCCCTGACGGTGCCGGGAGCTGATGGGCGCGTCTTTCAAGCCTATGGCAAGCCAGCCGCCGGGCAAGCGGCGCTCTGGCTTCGGGATATCACGCCGGATGCCGAAGCCAGTTACAGCCTGTCCGTGCGGCTCGAGGCGAGCGAGGAGGAGAGGTCTCGCCTCGGTGACTTGCTTGATGCAGCTCCCATGCCGGTGTGGCGACGCGATAAATCCCTGAACCTTGTCTGGGCCAATTCCGCTTACATCGACGCTGTCGATCCCCCTCCTGGCGGCGATGTGATCTCGGACCAGATCGAGCTTGACCGCGACAGCCGCCTGCTTGCCGAACGTGCGCTTGAGGCCAAGCGGGTTCAGACAGAGACGCGGTACGTTGTCGTCAAGGGGCAGCGGCGGGCTTTCGAGATTTCCGCGGTACCGATGGATACCGGTGTGGCTTCCTACGCCATCGACGTTACCGACATTGACGAGACGAAGCGCCTGCTGCAGCAGCATATCGATACGCATGAGGAGACGCTGCACCGCTTGCCCGTTGCCGTAGCCATCTTTGGTCCGGACCAAAGGCTGAAGTTTTCGAACAAGGCTTACGGGCGGCTGTGGGATCTTGAGGACCGCTGGCTTGCCACGCTTCCCTCCGACGGGGAAATCCTCGAGCGGCTTCGCGAGGCCCGGCGATTGCCGGAGCAGAGAGACTTCTCGGCGTGGAAACGTGAACGCCTGGCTCTCTACACAAGCGTGATCGAGGAGCGAGAGGAGCATTGGCACCTACCGCGGAATGTCACGCTTCGGGTGACCTGCCAGCCCCATCCGCATGGTGGCCTGATCTTCATCTATGCCGACGTATCGAACCAGATGGAGCTCGAGCGTCGCTTCAATCAGCTCTCGAGTGTTCAGCGCACAACGATCGATCATCTCAGCGAAGCGTTGGCTGTTTTCGGAACTGACGGTCGCCTCAAGCTTTCCAACAAGGCCTTTGCAGAGCTTTGGGGCATTGACCCAGCCGTCTTGAACGGGCAGCCCCGTTTTGCTGACGTATTCTCCCTCTGTCGCGCCCGATTGGCTGACGAGGGACACTGGAGCCAGATGACCATGCTGATCACAGGCGCAACGCAAGAGCGCCGGGTCCATGTCGAAAGACTAAGCTGCTCCAATGAGGCTGTGCTCAGCTGCAGCGCTGCTCCCCTTCCTGATGGGTCGCTGCTACTCTCCTATCGTGATGTGAGCGATACGCTGATGCGCGAGCGGGCGCTGGAAGAGCGCAATCAGGCGCTGCTGGCTGCCGACAAGCTGAAATCGGACTTCATTTCGAACGTTTCGTATCAGTTGCGCACGCCGCTGAATTCGATCGCCGGGTTTGCCGATGCCATGCGCAACGGGATCGCGGGGGATCTGTCGCCCAAGCAATCCAACTACATTGCGTATATCCTGAGTGCGACCAAGACCCTTGAGACTCTCATCGACGACATCCTCGATCTGGCGCTTATTGAAGCGGGAACAATTGAGCTCGATCGCAAGAGCGTCGAGGTTGCTGAGGTCCTGGCCGGGGTGATGCCTCTCGTGGTCGAGCGTGCGAAGAAGGCGCAAGTGGACCTCGTCAATGAGACGCCTCTGAGGGTCTGTGAACTGCATGCCGACCAGAAGCGCCTGGTACAGATCGTCTATAATCTTGTCATCAACGCCATCGAGCATACGCCGCCAAGCGGGCGTATTGCCTTTGGAGCGGAGCTGTCGGCCGATGAGGTTCGGGTCTACGTCAGTGACTCGGGCGTGGGCATTCCTGCCGCCTATCAGCCGGTTGCCTTCGAGCGCTTCCAGTCAACGACCCGAACGAAGGATGCGCGGCGGGCCGGTCTTGGCCTTGCCCTTGTGCGTAGTTTCGTCGAGTTGCACGGTGGATGGGTCGAAATGGATTCAGTTGTCGGCCGGGGAACGCGTGTGATCTGCCACTTCCCGCGCCGCCATGCGCTTGCCCGTACTCCGGGCGCTACGATCGAAGGGGTAGAGGTGCGGGCGCAATGACACTCAGCCAAGCGCCGGGCCCGATGAGTAGCTACTGGGCGGCTCGCGTCAGTGCTGGCTTTTGGGCATCCGGACCGTCAGTCCATCAAGCGCATCGGTGATCTTGATCTGGCAGGAGAGGCGGCTGCTGGGTTCGACCGCCTCGGCGAAGTCCAGCATTGTTTTTTCCATTTCCTGCATCGGCTCGATTTTGCCAAGCCAGGCCGCCTCGACATAGACGTGGCAGGTCGCGCAAGCGCATGCACCGCCGCAGTCTGCGTCGATGCCCGGAATGAGGTTCTTCACCGCACCTTCCATCACCGTCATTCCCGGCTGGACGTCGACGATGTGCTCTTTGCCGCTATGTTCGATGTACTTGATCTTCGCCATGAGGGTACCCGGTTACGTTCGTTCACACCATGTCTTTCATAGGAACGGCCTTGTCCGCAAGTCGTTCCGGCGCGACGCGTGCGCGCGCTGCAATCAGGCGTCGGCCCATCATGTATTCAGGTGCTGCATTCACCGCCTCGACCGACGTAATCACGCCATTCCGTAGGTGAAAGGCTGCAAAGCTTCGGGTCGCCGGGTCCCCCCTGACCACGATGTCATCCTGGGCCGTTGCCAGGCCTGCAATCTGCAGCTTCAGGTCATACTGGTCTGACCAGAACCAGGGGACCTCATCATATGGCTTTGGCTTTCCCAGGATCGAGAGGGCGGCATGCTTTGCCTGGTCGATGGCGTTCTGCACCGACTCGAGCCGAACTCGACCGTGTTCGGCGAAGGAATTCGGCAGGTTGGCGCAATCGCCAATCGCGTAAATGTCGGGATCATCCGTCTGGCTGAACGGGTTGACGCGGATGCCGTTGTCGACGGTGAGGCCCGTTGCCTGGGCGAGTTCCGTGTTGGGCAGAATGCCAACGCCAACCAGGATCAGATCGGCTGTCACCACTCCGCATGATGTGCCAATGGCCAGCGACCCTGCGACGCGTTCAATCGATGTGGTTCGGACATCGCATCGAAGGTCCACGCCAGCCTTGCGATGCTCGGCCTCAAAGAACGCCGAGATGTGAGGTGATGCAGCCCGGGCGAGGACCCGTGGCATGGCCTCCAGGACACTGACTTGCAAACCCTTCCTGGCAGCGACTGCGGCGACTTCGAGGCCGATATAGCCTGCGCCGATGATTGCGAGCCTCTTGCCAGGGAGCAAGTGCGGGCGCAGGCGATCCACATCGTCGATGCCGCGCAGATAGAAGCAGCCGGAACCTTCTGCACCGGGCAGTGCAAGTGTCCGGACCCGAGATCCTGTGGCCAAGACCAGCTTCGACCAGCTCATACCCCTGCCGTCGGCCAGTCGGATCTGGCGTGCCGTTCGGTCGATTGCGGTCGCGCGCGTCCCAAGCATCAGGGTGCACCCTGCATCGCGGTAGAATTCTGCTGGCTTGATGTAGAGGCGGTCCGCCGCGATCTCACCCTTGAGGTAGGCCTTCGACAAGGGTGGGCGTTGATAAGGCAGGTGGGGCTCTTCGCCAATCATCGTGATTGCGCCAGCGTAACCCTCGCTGCGCAGGGATGCCACGATTTGCGATCCTGCCTGTCCTGCACCGACAATTATGACGCTATCGCCCATTTTCTGCCTTCTGCCCGATCGCTGGCCGCGGTCGGTTAGCATGGACCATGTTCATCGATCAACCTCGCCAAGACCTTGATTCCGCGTGCTTCCTCGATCATTGAAGAGTCCTGCGTCCAGAGGGTAGTAAGGGGCGCCCCAAAGATGGACAAGTCATGGCCAGCGACAGCTACTTGGTACAACGGACCCTCGTCGGAATGGCGCAGACAGACCGGCTGGCCGGGGGGCTGGCGCGCATCCTGGAAAGGGGTGACTTCATCGCCCTCGCTGGTGCCCTTGGTGCCGGCAAGACAACCCTGGCGCGCGGCCTCATCCAGAGCCTTGTACCCGATGAAGAGGTACCAAGCCCGACCTTCACGCTGGTCCAGGCCTACGATGCGCCGGGCTTTCGCATTGCCCATGCTGACCTGTACCGGGTCAAGTCAGAACGCGAGGTCGTGGAGCTTGGCTTTGATGAGGCGCTTGAAGCGGGCGTGCTCCTTGTTGAGTGGCCTGACCGCATGGGTCGTCTCATGCCGTCTGATAGGCTCGACATCATCCTGGAGGTTGATGATGGTGGGGAGGAGCGTCGCGTCAAACTGATCGGGCGTGGTTCGTGGGCGCAGCGTTTGCGCGTGTTGGCCAGAAGCGGGGGCCTGTCGTGAGCGCAGATGCAAATGTTCGTGCGGCTCAGGCGCGCGACTTCATAGCTCGTGCGGGCTGGGGGGAGGCCATCATCGAGCCCTTGCCGGGTGACGCTTCCACGCGACGCTATGCACGCCTGCGGCGGGGAGCGATGTCGGCGATGCTCATGGACCAGCCGCGTGGTGCCGAGACGGCCTCCTGTCCCCCTGATGCAAGCGAGGCCGAGCGCCAGGCACTGGGATATAACGCCATGGCGAGACTGGCGGGGCCTGACTGCCGTCCGTTTGCTGCCGTCAGCCAGTTTCTCCGGTCTGCGGGTCTCAGCGGTCCTGATATTCTTGCGCATGATTATGAAACCGGTTTCCTGCTGATCGAGGATTTCGGCGAAGGGCGCATGGCAGACCTGATCTCCGGTGGTGCTGCCGAGCTTCCCTTCTATGAGACAGCGGTTGATGCGCTTGCAGTACTGCATCGGCGGGAAGCTCCGCTTACCCTTGCGGTGCCCGGGGGAGGTCAGGTTGACCTTCAGTCCTACGACACGCTGGCGATGCTGGCGGAGGTCAAGCTGTTGCCTGCCTGGTTCCATCCTGCTGTCATCGGCCGAGGCCTGTCGGCATCGGCGGAGGCCGAATTTGATGCATTGTGGCGGGCAGCGCTGGGAATGCTGCGCGTCTCGTCACCTGTAACGATTCTCAGGGACTATCATGCAGAGAACCTCATGTGGTTGCCTGCGCGGCCCGGGGTCGAGCGTGCGGGGTTGCTTGACTTTCAGGACGCGCTTGCCGGGTCTGCGGCCTACGATCTCATTTCACTGACCGAAGATGCGCGCCGTGATGTTGCACCCGAACTCGCCGATGCCATGATGGCGCGCTATATCGAGCGGCGTCGTGGGGAGGATCGTAGTTTCGATGCGGATGCATTCCGGTTTGCGGCTGCGTTGCTGGCGGCCCAGCGCAACACGAAGATCGTCGGGATCTTTGCCCGCTTGTGGAAGCGCGATGGCAAGCCGCGCTATACGCAGTTACTGCCGCGCATGTGGGGGTATCTCGAGCGTGACCTTGCCCATCCTGCGCTTGCTGACCTCCGTCGCTGGTTTGACCGGCATGTTCCGCATTCCCATCGTGGTGTTCCAGGGGCCTGATCCGACATGACATACAGACCCTTGCGCGCGATGATCATGGCGGCCGGACTTGGTACCCGCATGCGGCCGCTGACGAATGATCGTCCCAAGCCCCTTATCACGGTTGATGGCCGCACGCTGCTTGATCATGCCATCGATCGACTGAAGTCGGTGGGCGTGCGCACCTTCGTGGTCAACGTGCATTACAAGGGCGAGATGGTCATCGACCATCTCAAGGGGCGGCGTGACGCCGAATTCATCATTCAGGACGAGCGCGATCGGCTGCTCGATACTGGCGGGGCGCTGAAGCGGGCGCTTTCCCTGTTCGGCGACGAGCCCTTCTTCACGCACAACAGCGACTCGATCTGGCTGGAGAGCTGGGGGTCGAACCTCGAGCGTATGATCCACCAGTGGGATGCTCGGGCCATGGACTGCCTGATGCTGCTCGCCGCTACGCATAGTTCGCTTGGGTATGATGGCGCTGGTGACTTCACCATGGATGTTGAAGGGCGGCTTGCCCGGCGTCAGTCGCCGCGGGTTGCCCCCTTTGCCTGGCCGGGGGTGCAGATCATCCATCCTCGCCTTGTGGCGCGCAGCCCTGAGGCAGATGTGTTCTCTACCAACCGGCTTTGGGATATCGCACTCGCGGAAGGCCGGCTCTATGGCATTCGCCTCGACGGGAAGTGGATGCATATCGGTACACCCGAGGCGCGGGACGAGGCGCAGGCTTTCCTGCTTGCCCGCCATCTTGCGCCCTGATGCGCCTCGGGCAGTGGGCATGAGCCGGGTCAACCTGTTCACGATCCCCGCAGGAATTGCCTTCGCCGATGAGCTTGCGCGTGGCATCACGGAGCGTTTTGGGTCCCGGGACCATCCGTTTGCCCTGAGTGGCGTGATGGTGCTGGTGCCGACCCGGCGTGCCATCCGGACACTGCGAGAGGCCTTCGAGCGCACGGCCGCGGGTGGAATGGCTGTGCTGCCCCGAATTGTGGCTCTCGGCGACTTCGATGAAGAAGAGCCGCAGACCTTGCCTGATGGTTCCGGGGACATCGAGATTTCTTCGTTCTTGGACCCCGGGGATTCGCTTCCTCCTATCGCATCCTTGCGGCGTGATATGCTGCTCTTCACCCTTATCCAGGCATGGGAAGCCAAGCGTGCGGAAGAAGAGCAATCGCTGGGTACGGATCGGCCTGCGACCGCACTGCAGCTCGCGCGCGAACTTTCCCGCATCCTTGACCTCGCCGCGGCCGAGGGTGTTGCGTGGGAGCGGCTGCGTGACCTGGTGCCTGGTGAATTATCGGCGCACTGGGAGCAGACGGTTGCATTCCTCGATATCCTTGCAACGTCATGGCCAGCGATCCTTCGTGCCGAAAAAAAGTCAGATCTGGCCGAGCACCGTGATGCAAGCCTGCGCCTGGTAGCGCGGCTCTGGCTTGAGACCCCGCCAGCTCACCCCGTGATTGCTGCCGGTTCGACTGGCAGCGTCCCTGCAACGGCTGAATTGCTGCACGCGATCTCGAGGCTGGAGCAGGGTGCTGTGGTCCTGCCGGGACTTGACCTCGAGCTCGATGCTGCATCGTGGGATGCGCTT
>JBEIFU010000087.1:0-9777 GCA_040382295.1 Alphaproteobacteria bacterium | reverse complement strand
CAGCGTCACGGCAGCCATGGCCGAACCGACCAGTTACCCGCTGGTTTGCCGAGGTGGTCCCAGCATGCGCATCATGGTGAATCATGACGTTCCAGACGGCGTGAATACCGGGGCCACGGCCATGACGGTATTCTTCCAGGCGGCGGCGACGCCGGGCAATCCGTTGCCCGGCCAGTGCGTCTGGATGGATCGCACTTTCCGTCCCGGTGAGCCGCAGAGTTTCAAACTGAAGGGCAATGTGGAGTTTGCTTTTCAGGTCATGGGCGATGGGCGCCTCAGCCGCGATACGACGGGCTGGCGCCTCAATCCGGAAGGTCGTGGGCTTGAGGCCAACAACTGGAGGCAGGTTGTCAATGGTGTCCTGAACGGCGGGCTTTTCACGGTCCAGGTCTACAACGCAGAAGGCCGCACCATGATCGTGACGCGGGTCGGACCCTAGTCCTGCCGGCGCCGTTGCGGCTTTCCCGTCGCACGGCGCCATCGCCATGTTAGCGACCAACACCCCATCGTCACGATACTGTCTCTCGGGTTACACGCTCATTGGGCGCGCAGCAGGGATCCAGGTGTCGCCCCGGTTGGCTGATCGTGTTCAAGGATGGGTATGCCGGCGACCGTCGTCATCAGATAACCCGTCGCCTTCTGCAGCAGGCGCTTGCCGCCGGCCGGCAGGTCGTAGGTGATGTAGGGGCAGTGCAGGCGCAGGTTTGACCGGTCGATCACGTTCATATCCGCCTTCTGGCCCACGGCAATGCGGCCGCGGTCCTTGAGGCCCATGAAGTCGGCCGAGACTGACGTCAGCATCTGGATGGCGCGGGGCAGGCTGATTGCACCCTGTCCCCGTGTTGTCCAGTGCTGCAGGAAGAAGGTCGTCCAGGCGGCGTCGGCGATGGTGCCGACATGGGCGCCACCATCGCCTAGTCCCATGTGAGCTGCCGGGTGGTGGATCATCCTGGCGATCGTGTCGAGATTGCCGGGCTGATAGTTGAAGATCGGAAAATAGACGAGGCCCTCGCCATCGTGCTTGAGCATGATGTCGTATATCTCCTCCAGTACGCTGACGCCGCGGGCCTTCGCCCGGGCGAAGACGGAGTCTTCGGGCTTTGGCTCGTAGTTGGGCGGATCGCCCAATTCGTAGAAACGGGCGGAAATGAATTCGAGGCCCGCCACAGTCTGGTCGATCTGGGGCGGGGCGGATTTGTCGACTTCGCTGACCTTGATGAAGGGTTCGGTCAGGATCTTGTGGCGGATCTCGGGCTTGCGCAGCTCGGCCACGAGTTCGGCGTGCGGCAGGTGGCGCAGGGCGCGATAGGTGGGCTTGGCGATGAAGATGTTGAGGGTGGTTCGCAGGCCGTTGAGGATGCCGACGCCTCGCGGGGCGACCTGCATGCGCATGTCGAGGCCCTGCGCGCGGGCCTGTTCCACGCGGGAGGCGACGCGCAGCCACTGATCTGGATCGCCAAGGCGCTCGAGCGTGGTCAGCGTCATCGGCCTGCCTGCGGCGCGGGCCATGGCTTCCATCAGGTCGAACTCGGCGTCGAAGGCCTGCGGTCCCCTGTAGGTGTCGAAGTCATTCACGGCCGAGAGCACGCGATAAGGCAGGTCTTTCAGGACCGAGGCCAGCGCGGTCAGTTCCTCGCGTGCGGCGACGGCGGCCGGTGTGTCGCGGCCGTCGGAGGTGCGGTGGCTGTCGGAGCGTCCTGTCGAGAAGCCGAAGGCGCCTGCCATCAATGCGTCGCGGATGATCGCCTTCATTTGCTCGAGGTCGTCGGGTGTCGCGGCGCCTTGCGTGGCGGCGCGTTCGCCCATCACGTAAAGGCGGACGGGATCATGCGGGACCTGGGTTGCAACATTGATGGCGTGGGGCGTGGCCTCGAGGCGGTCGAGGTAGTCGGCAAAGCTCTGCCATTTCCAGTCAAGCCCCTCGTAAAGGACCGTGCCGGGTATTTCCTCGACGCCTTCCATGAGCCTCACGAGGCGATCCGCCTCGCCGGGCCTGAGTGGTGCAAAGCCCACGCCGCAATTGCCCATCATGGTCGTGGTGACACCATGCCATGATGATGGCGCAAGCTCTGCGTCCCAGACGGCTTGCCCGTCATAATGGGTGTGGATGTCGATGAAGCCCGGCGTCACCAGGGCCCCGGCGGCGTCGATCGTCCTGCGGGCAGGGGTCGCGACGGCGCCGATTTCGACAATGCGGCCGTCCTTGACGCCGATGTCGGCTGTGAAGGGGTCCTGGCCGGTTCCGTCAACAACCGAGCCGCCATTGATCCTGAGGTCCAGCATGCAGTGCCTCCCGCGATGAAGGGCGAGAGTGTGGCCGAAAGCATGGGGGGCAGGCAATGCTGTGGCGAAGGCCTCGTCAGGTACGGCTGAACGCCACGACCTCGCCGTTGCGGTTCTCGTCCGGCAAAGTGAGCGCGAGAAGTTGAGGGGCGACCTCTTCAGGCGTGGGCAGCGTGGCCGGGTCCTCGCCGGGGAAGGCTTTGGCGCGCATCGCGGTGCGCACGGGGCCGGGGCTGAACAGGTTCACGCGCAGGCGCGTGGTTGCACACTCGTGGGCGTATGTTTTCACAAGGGCTTCGAGGGCGGCCTTGGACGTGGAGTATGTGCCCCAATAGGGGCGCAGGTGCTGCACGGCCCCCGAGGTAACGAACACGGCGCGGCCTGCATCCGACTGCCTGAGCAGCGGATCAAGGAACTGGATGAGGCGCAGATTGGCGTTCACGTTGACATCCAGCGCCTCGATCCATTGGGCGGGGTTGATCTGGTGCACTGGCGTCAGCGTGCCCAGCACGCCGGCATTGCCGATCAGGATGTCCAGCCTGCGCCAGCGTTGTGCGATGGCGCCGGCGAGGCGCGGAATTGCTTCGCCATCCCGCAGGTCGAGGGGGACGAGCGTTGCCTCTCTGCCGTGGCTTCTGATGGCATCGTCGAGCTGCTCGAGGCCGCTGGTGGCGCGTGCCAGCGCGATCACATGTGCCCCTTCGCGCGCGAGTTCAAGGGCAACGGCGCGCCCGATCCCGCGTGAGGCGCCCGTGACGAGGGCGATCCTGCCATCGAGCCGCCCCAAGGCGCTCACATCGCCAGCAGCGAGAGCTGCCCGTTGTCGAGTTCAGCGTCGCGGTCGCTGAGCGTGGTCGGGTACTCGCCCGTGAAGCAGGCGTCGCAATAGCGGGTCGTCTTCTCGTCGCGCCCCGAAACGCGAAGGGCGCGGTAGAGGCCGTTGATCGAGATGAAGCCCAGCGTATCGGCGCCAATGAAGCGGCACATCTCGGCGATGGTGTAGTTGGCCGCGAGCAGGTTCGACTTCTCGGGCGTGTCGACGCCGTAGAAACACGAGTCGGTCGTGGGCGGGCTTGCGATGCGCATGTGAACTTCGGTGGCGCCGGCGTCGCGCACCATTTTGATGATCTTCTTGGAGGTCGTGCCGCGTACGATGCTGTCGTCCACCAGTACCACGCGCCGCCCCTCGATCTGGGCGCGGTTGGCGTTGTGCTTCAGCTTCACGCCAAGGTGGCGGATGTGGTCGGAGGGCTCGATGAAGGTGCGCCCCACGTAATGGTTCCGGATGATGCCAAGCTCGAAGGGGAGCCCTGCAGCCGCCGCAAACCCGATGGCGGCGGGTACGCCGGAGTCGGGGACAGGGACGACGAGGTCGGCCTCGACCGGTGCTTCCCTTGCCAGTTCGGCGCCGATGGCCTTGCGCACGTCGTAGACGCCGTGGCCGTCGATGATGCTGTCGGGCCTTGCGAAGTAGACATATTCGAAGATGCAGAAGCGCTGGCGCGACGGGGGGAAAGGCTGAAAGGATTCCAGCCCTGCATCCGAGATCACCACGAGTTCGCCGGGCTTGACGTCGCGCACGAACTCGGCGCCGATGATGTCGAGGGCGCAGGTTTCCGAGGCAAGGACATAGGCGCCGTCGACGCGGCCGATGACCAGCGGGCGCACGCCCAGGGGATCGCGCACGCCGATCAGCTTCTTGCGTGTGAGTGCGACGAGGGAGTAGGCGCCCTCGACCTGCTTGAGCGCGTCAATCAGGCGATCGACAATGTTGCCCGCCGTCGAAGTTGCCACGAGGTGGACGATACACTCGGAGTCCGATGTCGAGTAGAAGATCGAGCCCTTGCGTACCAGGCGTCGGCGCAGGGCGTGGGCATTCGTCAGGTTGCCGTTGTGGGCGATGGCGATGCCGCCAATGTCGTCGTCGCCGATCGCCACGTCGGCGAAGAAGGGCTGGATGTTGCGGTTCAGCGAGCCGCCCGTCGTCGAGTAGCGGTTGTGGCCAATGGCACGGTTGCCCTTGAGGCTGTCGAGGGGCCCGCCTGCAGAAAACTGATCGCCCACGAGGCCCTCGCGGCGTTCCATGTAGAAGCGCTCGCCGTCGTAGCTGACGATGCCGGAGGCTTCCTGTCCCCGGTGCTGAAGCGCGTGCAGGCCGAGTGCGACGAAGGCCGCCGCTTCGGGCTTGCCCCAGATGCCGAAAATTCCGCACTCCTCGCGCAGCTTGTCGTCCGCGAAGGGATTGTTGGAAGCGTCAGCGATCATTCTTTCTTGTCGTGGGAGGACACCAGCTGGTCCAGGCTGCGCCGGTCTTCGTCGGCGTAACGCTGATCCTTCTCGCCGCTCGTCCCGCCACCCTCTTTGCTTGCTTCGGAACGGGAGGACTTTGGCACAGGCGCCGCCTTCGTGTCGCGCGTCGTGTCGGGTTTTGGTGTCGTTCTTGTTGTCACAGGGGTGGATTTCGCCGCCGGTTTGTCCGCTGTTTTCGGCCTGTCGACCGTGGCAGTTTTGTCGCCCTTGTCTGTGGATTTCGAGCCCAGGGACTTCAGCACGTCAGCCGTTCCCTGGATCACAGGCAGCAACCGGGCATCCTTGAGGATTTTGGGATGCGATTCTGCTGCGGCAAGGGACGAGAAGATGACATAGCCGACGCCGACGACCAGCAATCCGCGCGCCAGCCCGAAGACGAAGCCAAGCGATTTGTCCAGGGGACCTGCGCGTGAGCCGCGCACGACCTCCGAGAGGCGGAAGCTGACAAAAGAGACGGGCACCAGGACCAGGAAGAACACGCCCACGAGGGCGAGCAGGTCGGCGAGGAAATCCGGCTGCAGCATCGCGCGCCCGAATGGCTTGGTGATTGGCCAGACGAAGACGGCGAGCAGGGCTGCGATCAGCCAGGCGCTGACCGACAGGGTTTCTTTGAGGAAGCCCCGGTGCCACGCAATCATGCCGGAGATCAGCAGGATCCCCAGGATCGCGAAATCGACCGTGTTGAGTTCACCGTTCATGGGCGTCCGGGCCTAATGAAAAGACAGTGCACCCATTGGGTTAATGAAAGGTTTTCAGCTGCTCTATCAACGCCGCGACGGACGGGATCGGCGTGGTTTCGATGCCCTTGGGCGGGGTTATTCCCGGTGGCACGAAGGCGCGGCGGAAGCCGAGCTTCTGGGACTCCTTCAACCGCGCCTCTGCCTGGCCGACGGCGCGCACCGTTCCCGAAAGGCTGATCTCGCCGAAGAAGACGACGTCATGCGGGATCACGACGCCGAGGTGGGACGAGACAAGGGCACCAGCGGCGGCGAGGTCGGCGGCGGGTTCGCCGATGCGAAGGCCGCCGGCCACGTTCAGATAGACATCCTGTGAAGAAATTCCGATGCCGGCGCGTGCGTCGAGCACGGCAAGCACCATGGCAAGGCGAGCTGAGTCCCAACCCACGACCGCGCGGCGTGGCGCGCCGTATGCGGCCTGCGCGACGAGGGCCTGGATTTCGACCAGCAGGGGCCGCGTGCCCTCGACGCCCGCGAACACGGCGGCACCTGAAGCGCGCGCTTCTTTCGGTCCGAGGAACAGGGCTGACGGGTTCAGGACTTCGGCAAGTCCGGTCTCCATCATCTCGAAGACGCCAATCTCGTCGGTGGGGCCGAAGCGGTTCTTGACGGCGCGCAGGATGCGGAACTGGTGACCGCGCTCGCCTTCGAAATAAAGGACGGCGTCGACCATGTGCTCGACCACGCGGGGGCCAGCGATCTGGCCGTCCTTGGTGACGTGGCCTATGAGCAGCAGGGCGGTGCCGCGGCGTTTGGCGAAGCGAATGAGCTCCTGCGAACAGGCGCGGACCTGGCTGACGGTGCCGGGTGCGGCCTCGATGCTGTCGGCCCAGAGGGTCTGGATCGAGTCCACCACGAGGACGGCGGGTGGTGGTCCGCTTTCAAGGGTCGAGAGGATGTCGCGCAGGCTGGTCTCGGCGGCGAGGCGAACCTGGGAGTGTTCCAGCCCGAGGCGTCGGGCGCGCAGGCGGGTCTGGTCGATGCCTTCTTCGCCCGAGATGTAGACGGCGGCCTGGCCGGATTTCGCGATGGCTGTCAGGGCCTGCATCAGCAGGGTCGACTTGCCGATGCCCGGGTCACCGCCGATGAGCAGGGCTGAGCCTGGCACAAGGCCGCCCCCGCAGACGCGGTCGAATTCTGCGAGGCCCGTCAACAGGCGGGGCGGGGGCTCTGACGATCCGGCGACTGAGACGAGTTCGATCACCCGCCCGCCGCGGCCGGAGATCCTGGAGCCTGGTATCGCGGCTGCGTCCTGTTCCTCGGTCAGGGAGTTCCACGAGCCGCAGCCCTCGCACCGGCCTCCCCATTTCGAATAGGAGGCGCCGCAGGACTGGCAGACGAATTTGGGGGAAGGTCGGGCCATGGCTCGGACACAGTAATGGAGCGGCCCGTTTCGAACAGGGCGCAGGGGGATGATCGGGGACTTTGGTTGTGGAGAACCAGGATTGGAACAAAATAGGTACTCAAGCGGGCTCTGTCAAGCCGCCATGCGCTTTGGCGAGCGTGGCCCTCATCCGTCAGTCGCCGCTTTGCAGCGGCGCCTGCCACCTTCTCCCGCAAGCGGGAGAAGGGCAACGAAATTTGGTGATTGAGCTCAACGTTTTAGCCCTTCTCCCGCTTGCGGGAGAAGGTGGATCGCTGCGTAGCAGCGAGACGGATGAGGGGCCTCGCCTAGCGTACGACTTCCATCTTGATCGGGCCTTCGGCGCGGCCGTGGATGAACTGGTCGACATAGGGATTGCCCGAATTGTCGATGTCTTCCTTGCGGCCTGACCAGATGATCTTGCCCTTGTAGATCATGGCGACCTTGTCGGCGATCTTGCGGGCCGACGCCATGTCGTGGGTGATCGACATGGTGGTGACGCCGAGATCCTTCACGGTCGCCACGATCAGGTCGTTGATGACGTCTGCCATGATAGGGTCGAGGCCGGTGGTCGGTTCGTCGAAGAAGATGATCTCGGGTTCGGCGGCGATGGCGCGGGCAAGACCCACGCGCTTCTGCATGCCGCCCGAGAGCTCGGAGGGCGAGAGTTCGCCGACCTCGGGGCCGAGGCCGACCTTCGCCAGCTTTGAGAGGGCGATCTCCTTGGCCTGGGTGCGGCCCATGCCGCGGCCCTGGATGAGAGCGAAGGCGACGTTCTCCCAGACCTTGAGCGAGTCGAAGAGGGCCGCCCCCTGAAAGAGCATGCCGAACTTGCGGTTCAGCTTCTCGCGGGCGCCACCTGACAGGCGTGTGGCTTCCCGGCCGTCGACGCGGATCGAGCCCTTGTCGGGCTTGATGAGGCCGAGGATGCTCTTCAGCATGACGGACTTGCCGGTGCCCGAGCCGCCAATGATGACAAGGGACTCTCCCGGGTTGACCGAGAGGTCGATTCCGTCGAGGACCACCTTGGGTCCGAAGCGCTTGTGAACGCCCTTGAGTTCGATCTTGGGTGTCGTGGCCATGGCGCTACCGGTGGAAGAAGAGGGAGGTCATGAAGTAGTTCGCGGCGAGGATGAGGATCGCTGCTGAAACGACGGCGTTCGTGGTCGCTGCGCCGACGCCCTGTGCCCCGCCCTTCGAATTGTAGCCGTGGTAGCAGCCCATCAGCGCGATGATGAAGCCGAACACGGCTGCCTTCCAGAGGCCGGAGGTCACGTCGTCCATCTTGATGAAGTCGGCGGTGTTCTTGAGGTAGACGGCCGAGTTGAAGTCGAGCGAGTAGATGCCGACGACCCAGCCACCCATCACGCCGATGATGTCGGCGATGGCAACCAGGATCGGCATCGAGAGGACGGCGGCGATCAGCCGGGGTGCCACGAGGTACTTGAAGGGGTTGGTCGAGAGCGTGACCAGGGCGTCGATCTGCTCGGTCACGCGCATGGTGCCGATCTCGGCGGCGATGGCGGCAGAGACGCGGCCTGCTACCATCAGGCCTGCCATCACGGGGCCGAGTTCACGGGTAATGCCGAGAACGACGATCTGCGGCACAAAGGACTCTGCGCCATAGCGGTTGCCGCCGATGAAGATCTGCAGGGCCAGCGCGCCACCCGTGAAGAAGGCGGTCAGTCCCACGACAGGCAGCGAGAAATAGCCGATGCGCAGCATCTGCTGGACGACGAGGCGGCCATAGACCGGCGGCATGAAGCAGGCGGGCACGGCCTGGGCGGCGAACAGGAAGATGCGCCCGATCTCTCCGAAGAGGGCGATGAAAAAATGGCCGATCAGGGCGAGGGGATTGATCACGCGTGCGTCCCTGTGTAGTGGCGGATGATGCGCGGCCCCAGCCGCGTCAGGATTTCGTAGGGCAGGGTGCCGGCTGCCCGTGCAAGCTCGTCGACCGGCTGGTTGGGGCCGATGAACTCGACGGGTGCTCCCGGCTGGACCAGCGCGGCGGCGCACTCCGAGACGTCCAGTGTTACAAGATCCATCGATACACGCCCCACGATCGGACACCTGATGCCGCCGATGACGCCATGGCCACGATTGGACAGCGTTCGCATCAGGCCGTCTGCGTAACCCAGGGCCGCGACCGCCAGGCGGCGGGGTCCCGAGGCTACATAGGTAGCTCCGTAGCCAACGGTGTCCCCCCTGTCAATCGAGCGGACCTGCAGGATGGGCGCCGTCAGGGTAACCACCCCGCGCATCGGATTTTCTCCGGATTTTCTTGGATTTCCGCCGTACAGCGCTATCCCGGGGCGCACGAGGTCACAGGTGTAGTCGGTGCCCAGGAAACAACCTCCGGAGGCAGCGAGGCTTGTCCAGGCGTTTGGAAACCGGCGGGCGATGGCCTTGAAGGCTTCCATTTGCGCGCGGTTGTGCCCGTCAGCGGCGTCGTCGGCGCAGGCCAGGTGGCTCATCAGAAGGGTCGGCGTCGCAAAACCGGCGGCGGCTTGTACTTCGTTCGCGCCAAGGCCGAGGCGTGACATGCCCGTGTCGACATGAAGGGCGTAGGGGATCGGGATGCCTGCGCCGAGCCATGCCTCGAGCTGGACAAGGCTCGAGATCACCGGGGACAGCTTGCTTGCCGTGAATTGGCTTGCCTGGCCCGGCATGAAGCCGTGAAGGACGAAGAGAGTGGCGTTGGGCAGGTCCTGCCGAAGCTCGACCCCCTCTTCGACATGGGCGACGAAGAAGGCCTTGCAACCCGCTGCTGCCAGAGCGCGGGCGACGGCGCGCGCGCCGAGGCCATAGGCGTCAGCCTTGACGACGGCTGCGACTTCGGCGGGCGCGACGGCTTTGCTGATCAGGCGAAAATTTTCCGCGATCGCGCGCAGGTCGACGGACAGGACGGGACGGGTCGGGGACGCATGGCTCATGACAGTGCGCGCGTAGCATGAAACCGCGGCCGACACCAATGAACAGTCAGCGCCAGTTTCGCCAGGTGCCTCAAGCGTTCTGGGCGGGCAGGGCGTCTTCCCGGGCCAGATCGAAGAACCGCGTGAACTGCTTCTCGAAACGCAGCGT
>JBEIFU010000086.1:0-9835 GCA_040382295.1 Alphaproteobacteria bacterium | reverse complement strand
TCAATACCAGCAGCAGCTTTCAAAACCGTTGGGCGTCCTGAACCGCCTGCTTCCCGGCATGGTGCGCAGTGGCGACGACCGATGGACCGCACCAATGCCGGAGGACCTGCAGGCTCTGACGATGGACGACGTCAGGGCGGCGATCGGACCCTCTCTGGCTCGGGCCCCCATCGAGGTAACGATCGTGGGCGATGTGGGCGTTGACGAGGCCATCGATGCGACCGCACGCACGTTCGGTGCATTGGCACGGCGGATGCCGACCTTCAGGTCTGGCCTGCCAGGTGCCGCGCCGTTCCCTGCCCGGGGGCAGTCCTTGCGATATTCCCACGCCGGCCGGCGCGACCAGGCCGCCGTTGTATCGATATGGCCTGGACCGGGTCGCTTTCCCAACACGCGACAGGAGAAGGCCGTTGCGGTCTTGTCCGAGATCATTCAGTTGCGACTGATCGACGAGGTGCGCGAGGCGCAGGGAGGCACCTACACGCCCTTCGGCAGGGCATTCTCGTCGGGCGGAGCCGACGGGTTCGGCTACATCTTTGCGGGTGTCGAACCGAAGCCCGAAATGGCGGATCGCTTCTTCGAGACCCTGGGCGAGATCACCCGAGAGCTGCGCGAGGCAGAGGTGTCGAGAGATCTGCTGGACCGGGCGCGCAGGCCTTTGCTCTACCAGCTCCATGCTGCGCAAACCACCAATGAGTACTGGATCGAAGCCCTGCGCGACGCGCAGACCGACCCGAAGACACTTGCACGCGCACGCAGCGAGGTGGACGAGGTCGCGTCCGTGACGGCAGCAGATGTCAAGCGCGCAGCAGAGCGTTTTCTCGATGACCGACGTCGCATTGATATCCGGGTGCTGCCGGGTTCGTGATCATGCAGGCTCGACATAGTCGTGCCAGTGGCCATGGTCATCACGCAGGCGCCAGTGCCCGAGCGTTGGCTCCACAGCGCCATCACTCATCAGATCGACCTTGGTATAGCCACCAGGTATGTCGAGGACGTAGGAGGGCAAAGCCGCTTCGGGGTATTGCCGCCTCAGACTTTCCATCAGGGCGATCCCCTCTCGGATGCTCGTCCGGAAATGCGCTGTGCCGGGTGCCCGGTCACCATGGTGCAGATAATAGGGCTCGACGCCCGCATCTCTGAGAGACGCCAGCAGGCCTGACAGTGTGTCAAGGTCATCGTTCACGCCGCGCAACAGGACTGACTGGCTGAGAAGGCGAGCGCCCACCAGTCTTAGCCGGGACAGGGCATCTAGGGTCGCCGGAGTGAACTCACGCGGGTGATTGGCATGAAGAGCGACCGCGAGGCTGGCGCGCTGCGGTTTTATGGCCGCTGCGAACGCTGCGTCGATGCGGTCGGGTTCCACGACGGGCACGCGCGTGTGCCAGCGTATGCGTCGAACATGGCCAATCGCGTCCACGGCATCTGTCAACCGACGAATTCGAAGAGGGGACAGGATAAAGGGATCACCACCCGTGAAGATGACCTCGTGGATACCTGTGTTGCTTGCGATGTAGGCCAGTGCTCGATCGATGGCGAGTGGGGTCAGGCTGGGCTCCCGCCCGGGGCCCACCATCTCCCGCCGGAAGCAGAAACGACAATAGACCGGACAAATGTGAACAACCTTGAACAGGACTCGGTCTGGGTAACGATGGACGAGACCCTCGACCGGCATATGCCGGTGGTCCCCGATGGGATCGAGCAGGTCTTCGGGCGCGGCTTCCAGCTCGCGCCCATCCGGCAGATACTGGCGCGCAATGGGATCAGCCGGGTTCTGGCTGTCGATCAAGGCGGCAACCGCCGGAGGCACCGCAATCGCATATCGTGACGCCACAGCCTCCAGGGCTGGCACCGAGGCGGACGGGACAAGGCCTGCCTCCGCAAGGGCTTTCGGCGTGCGCAACGTCGCGGGTTTCATTCGGTCCGGCCTGCGGGCGGTGTCCACATCACCTGCTCGATATGGGGTGCACCCGTTGCGAGCATGACAAGACGATCGAACCCCAAGGCGACACCACTGGCTGGCGGCATCTGGCCGAGAGCCGCCAGCAGGTCCTCGTCGATCGGATAGCGCTCGCCATAAATGCGCTGCTTCTCTTCCATCTCGCGTTCAAATCGCGCGCGCTGTTCCACCGGATCGGTGAGTTCGCCGAACCCGTTGGCAAGTTCGACACCCAGCACGTAAAGCTCGAAACGCTCGGCAACACGTGGGTCATGCGCACATTTACGCGCAAGCGCCGCCTCGGTCGCCGGATATTGGTCGAGGATCAGTGGCGCATCGAGCCCGAGATTTGGCTCGATCTTTTCAACCAGGATCCGGCTGAAGATGTCGGACCACGTATCATCCGGCTCGAAGTGGATGCCGCGAGCTTGGGCCTGCAGCGCGAGGTAGGCTCGATCAGTGCCGTCGATTTCGATAGTCTCGAGCAGATCGATGCGGGCATAGGTCTCGAAGGCTTCCGCAACCGTCATCCTGCGGGCTTGCGTCGAAACACGGATCGATCGATCCCGGTATCGCAAGGAACCTTGGCCGCCTGCCTCTGCCGCAAGGCGCACAAGGTTCAGGCTGTCGGCAATCACGGCCTCGTAGTCGGCATTGGCCCGATACCATTCCAGCATCGTGAATTCAGGCACGTTCAGGGGGGCGTGCTCCCGGTTCCTGAAGACACGGGCGAAGTCGAAGATATTCTGCTCGCCGGCAGCGAGCAGCTTCTTGGAGGCGAATTCAGGCGAGGTGTGAAGGTAGAGCCTTCGCGTTTCGCCCTTGATGTTCGCGTCGGTGCAGAAAGCGTGCAGATGGGTCTCGTTGCCGGGGGATGGCTGCAGCGCCGCACATTCGACCTCCGTGAAGCCCTGGGCCTCGAAATGTCGGCGAAACGCCGCCTTTATGCGGTTTCGTGCGACCAGGAATGGGCGCCTGTCAGCGTGCCGTTCGCGGGACCACCAGGGCGAGACGGTTACCATGCCGCGGCTCGCCGGCGTGATGGTGCTTGGCTGATGCGGCCTGCACTGCTATCACCGCGCCCGAAATCCGCCCCGGCCCTGCCGTCCCATGGGACACGGCGCTGGGCCTTCAGCAGCATCAGGGAGTATCGTGTGGTCTCGGTCATTGCCAGCAACGTCCGCAAGGGAAACATCATCGAAAAAGACGGCGACCTCTTTGTTGTCCTGACCGCCGAGAATTTCCACCCCGGCAAGGGCACGCCGACAACCCAGATTGAAATGCGGCGTATCCGTGACGGCGTCAAGGTCAACGATCGTTACAAGACGACAGACAGCCTCGAAAAGGCCTTCGTCGACATGCGCACCAATACCTACCTTTACAAGGATGGCGATGCCTATGTTTTCATGGATCCCGAGAATTTCGAGCAGACCCATGTGTCCGCCGAAATCCTTGGCGACCGTGAACCCTACCTGCAGGAAAACATGGAAGTGACCCTGAGCCTGCACAACGGCGTGCCGATCGCCATCGAGTTGCCCTCGCGCGTGGTGCTGGAGATCGCCGAGACCGAGCCGGTCGTCAAGGGCCAGACGGCATCTTCTTCTTTCAAACCCGCGAAGCTATCGAATGGTGTCCGGACGGCGGTGCCACCGCACATCAGTGTTGGTGCGCGCGTCGTCGTGAATACCGAGGACGGCTCCTACGTCGAGCGGGCCAAGGACTAGCGTCGCATGGTACCGTCTGCGACCAGCCGGTTTCAGGCTTTCGCAGGGCGCCTGAAAGTCCCGGCCATTGCCGCGCCGATGTTCCTGGTCTCGGGTCCCGACCTGGTGCTGGCTGCCGGCAGGGCAGGCATGGCTGCCGCAATCCCGGCCCCCAATGCACGCACCCTCGAAGAGCTCGACGCATGGATGGCGCGTCTCAATGAGGGACTTACGCCGGATGATGCGCCGTGGGTCCTCAACATCGTGGCACACCAGTCCTATGGGCGGCTTCAGGCCGAGCTTGAACTGATTGCGCGACACAAGCCTGCGATGGTGATCACGGCGCTCGGCAGCCCGCAGCGCGTCGTGGATACTGTCCATGCCTATGGCGGGCTTGTACTTGCCGATGTCATCAATGCGACCTTCGCACGCAAATGCCTGCAGGCAGGTGTCGACGGGCTTGTGCTTGTCTGTGCGGGCGCCGGGGGACATACGGGGCAATTGAGCCCGTTTGCGTTTGTACCAGCAGTACGAGCTTTCTTCGACGGACCGCTTGTGGTGGGAGGCGCAATCAGTTCAGGCCGAGCGATCCGCGCGCTGGAGGTGCTGGGAGCCGACCTCGCCTATGTGGGGACACCTTTCATCGCGGCCGCGGAGTCCCTGGCACCAGATGCCTACAAGAACATGGTCGTCGCTTCGACGCATGAGGACCTTGTACAGACTTCTGCAGTGACCGGCGTGCGCGCGAACTGGCTCCGTGCCAGCCTTGCCGCCGCCGGGATCGATCCTGCCGCGATGCGCGAGGACGGCCCTGTGTTCAGCGACCCCGGCGCTGCATTCCGGCGCTGGAAAGACACCTGGTCAGCCGGGCAGGGTATCGATGCGGTCGAACGCATCGAGCCGGCAGCGGTGATCGTAGAGCGCCTTGCGGCCGGCTATCGGGCAGCGAGCAAGTAAGGCCTATTCCCAGATCTTCATCCAGATCCAGCCATAGGTCCACATGTAACCTGCGGCCAATGCGACGACGAGGCCGTTTGCCCAGGCGAGGAGCCTGACGAAGAGGTTCGCGTCCGGCGCACCTGACGCCGCGCGTAAAAGGGTCATAGCCCCGAGGGCCGGGATCGCAAGCGTGAGGCCATAGAGCAGCCAGCCCGCCGTCGACGCCTTGCCAAGAAGCTCAACATCGTTCATCGACAGGATCAGGATCAGCGTGAAGACGCAGGCGACCAGGGTCAGCATGGCAAGTGTCGGCACGAGCCTGATCGAGAGGCCGCCGCGCTGCGCGAGGCGCCCGGTCAGGATGCCCCAGAGCCAGAACGGCATGAAGAGCAGGTCGAGCAGCAGAACCGTCACGAAGGCGATGAGAAACGTGACCGTTGCGACCACCTGCCAGTCGGGCAAGCGGCGCTCGGCGCCAAGGCCTTCATGAAGCTCTATGCCATCGTCGGTCCTCGTGATGACAAGGTCGGGTGTTGCCGCGCCCTTGGTCTGGAAGAGCCCCTTGCCCACATGCACGGCGGGTTCGCCGCCAAAGGTCAGTGTTCCATCGCTGGCCTCGACCTGCCTCCAGGCGAGGCTGGTCAGCACGGCGAGCTTCTCCTGGCGCGGAGTGATCGAACCGTAGAAGCCGGGAAAGTCCGCGAGATCCTGCGCTGCTAGTGGGCGAGGCGCGGGAACCGGCTCCTTCAGGTTCCTTTCGAGATAGAGCCTGATCTCGTGGGCCGCGTCAAAGAGTTCCGGCTTGGCGAGATTTCCCATGACAACAAAGCCCATGCCATGGCCAGGCGCGTAGGCGTATCTCGCGCGGAAGCCATCGACTAAGCCATCATGTCCCCGAAAGACGACCTTGCCGGAATGGCTGGCCATGTTTCCAAGGCCATAGCCATCCGTGAAGCCCGCTTCGGCGCCGCGCGTGGTGCCGGTACGTTCGATACGGTCGACAGAGGCGCTGGCGAGGTAAGTGCGGCCATCGAGCGTGCCGCGGCCGAGCAGCATCAGCGGAAGGCGGGCGAGGTCCCGGGCTGTTACGCTCAGGCTGCCGGAGGGACGTCCGACGAGCTCCACGAACCTTGCCTCAGTGCCGTTCTCGTCGCGGTAACTCTTCGCCATGCGCGTTGCGATGGCGGGTGTGAGGGTCCATGCGGCGCTCTGCATGTCAAGCGGACCGGTCAGGCGTGATGCCATGAATGTCTCGAAGTCCTGCCCGCTTGCCTTTTCGATGATGCGGCCGGCGATGACGGGGCCGGCGTTGCAGTAGGACATGCGCGTCCCGGGCTTCCATCGGCTTTTATAGGGACCGTAGAGTTCGGTCGCCCTTGAAAGTGGAACGTCGCTGCCCTCGATCAGATACTTCTTGAAGTCGAAATCGTTGAAGCCGGTCGTGTGCTCGAGCAGGTGCACCAGCCTGATGGGGCTTGTTGCTTCCCATGGATTCTCGATGCGCAGCTCAGGCATCAGGTCGGAGAGCTTGTCGTCGAGCGACAGCTTGCCTTCCTCGACCAGCATCATGATGCCGATCGACGTCAGGCTCTTGGAGATCGAGCCCGCGCGGAAGACGGTTTCGGTCGTGACGGGCGTGCTTGCCTTGAGGTCGGAGACCCCGTAGCCTTTTGCCAGTACGATCGCGTTGTTCTCGATGACGGCTATGCTCGCGCCGGGTATGCGCGCATCCGTGAGCGCCTTGGCGATGCGGGCGTCGAGTTCCGCGATCGTAGCGGCAGGCTTCTTCTCCGGCGTTGCTTCGTCGGCGGCGAGCGCCGGGGTGAATAGAGCGAGAAGCAGCAGGATGACTGCCGGGATTATTTTCATGAGGCCCTCCGAGGGCTAAATGCTATCGGGTTGCCGGGCAGACCGGAAGGCGCTGTCTGCATCACGAACCCGTGCGCACGGGTGGTTTTCAAGCGTGACCTTTGATCCCGGTGTGGCCCGTTGGTGACAGGCTGCGCTGAATTGGGAGATACTGATGATCGACTACAAGGGACAGGTTGCGCTGGTGACGGGTGGAGCCTCCGGCATCGGGCTTGCGCTGGCGCGGGCGCTGCAGGCGCGTGGTGCACAGGTGATCCTCGCTGACGTGAACGAAGCCGGGCTAAGCTCGGCCGTGAAGGAGATGGGCGAGGGATGCGAGGGGCTGGTCTGCGATCTTTCGCTTGAGGAGGCGCAGTCAGGGTTGCTCTCGCGCGCGCTACAGGTGGCCGGACGCGTCGATCTTGTGTGCTCGAATGCCGGGATCGGGCGTAAAAGGCGTGTGCTCAAGGAGACGTTCGACGAGACGGCCGGGCGCGTGCTGGCGGTGAACCTTCGGGCCGGCATCCGGATTGCGCAGGCCTATCACGCGCATCTTGATGCGAGCGGGCGGCAGGGGCGCGTTCTGCTTACGGCGTCGGAGAATTCGCTGGCCGTACCTTCTGCCGTGCGCGGGTCGGGGCTTGGGCTTTATGCGGCGTCGAAGCACGCGCTCCTGATCATGGCCGAGTGGTTGCGCGATGAGACCGCGGGCGGGCCG
The DNA here is from genome assembly GCA_040382295.1 of Alphaproteobacteria bacterium. Taxonomy (GTDB): domain Bacteria; phylum Pseudomonadota; class Alphaproteobacteria; order Micropepsales; family Micropepsaceae; genus SZUA-430. The sequence goes on along the minus strand of JBEIFU010000086.1, from coordinate 2,688 downwards.
ATGGCCGTTCATGTGCTGCTGCCGGGCGCGGTCTACACGCCGCTCATCCAGAAGGGGCTTCCCGATCCGGCGCTGGCGCCGCCAGCGCTCAATCTCATCATGCCGGAACGGGCCGCCGAGGTCGCGCTGAGGGGGCTCGACCTCGGGCTCTTTTACATTCCCACGCAGCGGCACCTTGCCGATGACATGCAGGCACGGTTCGAAGGTGTCAGGGCGGCAGTGGCCGCGCTCGACCTCTAGGCTTCGGCAACAAAGCCTTTCCATGTGCGCATGTAGTTAAGGAAGGCAGGTCCCAGCCCCTCCTTCTCGAGATGCGCGGCCGCGACAGGCAGGGCGATCGGGTTGAAGGCAGGATCGGCTTCGACCTTTCTGGGGAAGTCGTGGTGCAGGATGGCGCTGCGGCCGACGAGCACGAAATCAGCGCCGCCATCGAGGGCCGCCTGAACGGACGCACCCGTCGCGATCTTGCCCGCGACCCCAAGGCGCACACTGCCGCGGTTGAGCTCGGCAAAATGGGCCAGCAGCGTGCGCCCCTTGAACGCGTCTTCTTCGGGTTCCTTGAACGTATCCCAGAGCGACATGTCGACATAGTCGACTTTCGCTTCCGTCATGAGACGCTGCACGAGGTCCTTCATCTCGCCGAGCTTCAGTCCGAAGCGTTCCGGGGACAGGCGAATGCCGAGGTTGAAGTCCGGGCGGCACCTGGCGCGGATACCATCGATGATCTCGAAGACGATGCGTGCGCGTCCGTCGACATCGCCGCCATAGCGGTCCGTACGCCGGTTGGTCTCCGCGCTGATGAACTGGCAAAGGATGTAGCCATGCGCACCATGCAATTCGACCCCGTCGAAGCCAGCCTTCTCGGCACGGATGGCAGACGCGATGAAGTCGTCGCGGAGCTGCTCGACTTCCGACAGGGACAGGCCGCGGGCGCCGGTCTCCGCATTGTCGGAGGGACAGACCGGCTTGGTGCCGATCATGGCCTCGGGAGAGCGCATGCCGGCGTGATGCAGCTGCACAATCCCGATGCTGTTCTCGGCCTTGATCGCGGTGGCAAGCCGGCGCAAGCCTGCGAGATGCTGGTCGCCAAAGATGCCAAGCTGTCCCGGAAAACCCAGTCCCTGAGCCTGCACGTGGGAGGCGCAGGTCATCGTCAGCCCGAACCCGCCCTTCGCCCGCAGGGTCAGCCAGTTGAACTCGTCATCCGACAGCGTCCCGTCCTTGTGGCTCTGCAGGTTGGTCAGGGGAGCGAGTGCAAAGCGGTTTTTCTGGGTCGGGCCGCGCAAGAAGCTCATGGGGGAAAAGGGCGATGTCATGGGCAAGGTCCAAAGGGTAAATGTTGACCGGGGCAGCTAATCGCATGCAGCCCCACCAAGCAAGCCGTGACCGCGGCTGGGCCCTTACCAGAACCGGATCTTTGGGCTAACCTGATGACTTCGAATTCGGAGACGATGATGTCGAAAGTGGTGTTGGGTCTGGTAGTTGCCGCGGCGGCAGCGGTGGTGTTCGGGGCTGTCATGCTCGTTTCGACATCCTGCGCCTGCGGCAGCGTTGCGGTCGGGCCGACACTTGCAGCTGCGGCCCTTGAACATCCCTACGGCGAGCTGCGCGACAAGAATGATGTCGGTGAAGAGCATTATCGGATGGGCCGCTATCCGGAGGCGATCGACCATTGGACGGCAGCGGCCGACAAGGGAAGCGCTTATGCCGCCCACCGACTGGGTGTCGAGTACATGAATGGGCATGCGGGCGTGGTCCAGCAGGATTACGGGAAAGCGCGCCGGTATCACCTGCAGGCCGCGCGAGCGGGGTACACACTGTCGATGTTCGATCTGGGATCGATGTGCGAGGCGGGTCAGGGCGCACCACCCAGCATCGTGGACGCGGCCCGATGGTACGGACACTCGGCATCCTATGGTTTGGCGCAGGGGCAGTACAATTATGCGACAATGCTTGAAACAGGAGAGGGCGTACCGGTCAACGCCATCGAGGCCTTGAAGTTCTACATTCTTGCGGCTCGCGGCGGGTTTGCCGGTGTGCCATTCGATGCTACCCGCAACAAGATTGACCAGCAGCTTGCGACGCCGCTCGAGGTGCTCCAGGGCAAAATGTCCAAGGCTGATGCCGATGAAGCCAAGTCGCGCGCGGATCGTTTTGTCGCGGCGACCGGTCCCTTGAAGAACGAATGACCTCCTGGACCAACTGGTCAGGCTCGGTCCGTGCCACGCCCACGATCCATCTGGCGCCGGCGACAGAGCAGGCTCTCGCCATCGCGATACGAGATGCAAGCGGACCCGTGCGGGTCGTTGGTTCAGGGCACTCCTTCACGCCGATTTGCGAGACAAGCGGAACGCTTCTGTCACTTGACGCCTTTCAAGGAGTCGTGTCGGTCGATAGCGCGTTGAACAGGGCCACGCTGAAGGCAGGCTCGAAGATCCACGCGCTCGGAAGGCCACTCTTTGATGCAGGCGTGGCACTGAAGAACCAGGGTGACATCGACCGACAGGCCATCGCAGGCGCAGTGTCGACCGGCACCCACGGCACGGGGCCGACGCTCGGAAGCCTGTCGTCCGAGGTGACAGGCTTCCGGCTCGTGACGGCCCGTGGAGAAATCCTGAATTGCAGTCCGGACGAGAATGCCGAAATCTGGGAAGCCGGTCGTACATCCCTGGGTCTCTTCGGCGTCTT
>JBEIFU010000085.1:0-9941 GCA_040382295.1 Alphaproteobacteria bacterium | reverse complement strand
GCGGAGGCCCTGATTACACGGAACACGAGTGCGCTGCCTTCGACCCGTGGCTGGGTCAGCGCCAGCGGCGTGTTTGCATCGCTGTCTGTCAGGATGCGCAGGTCACCGAGGCTTTCAAGTCTGGATAAGAACTCACCCAGGTTCCTGTCGTCCAGGCCGTCGGACAGCCACAGGATGTCGGGCCTGCCGACAAACTTGATGTCCTTGAGCGGCTTGATGGCTGCCAGCCGGTCGACGCCGTGGGGCTGGGGGGTGATGGCCTTCACCGCACCCTGTGCCTCGGCCCCCGCCAGTTGCGTTATGCGAACCTTCAGGTCGCCGGGTGCGGTAGGCACGACGACCAGCGGGCGATTGTCGCGCTCGGCCTCGGCGGCGATGCCCTGCATCGTTCCCACGCGATCATCCCAGCGCGCGGCAGCAGCCCAACTGTTGTCGACCACGATCACGATTGCGCCGTTCTTGCGCGTTGCCATCTGCGGGTTCAGATAGGGGTCCGCAAGCGCAAGGATCACCAGTGCTGCGATGAGGAGCCTGAGGGCGAGCAGCCACAGGGGCGTGCGTGCGGGTGTCTCTTCGGCTTGCTGCAAGCCAAGAAGCAGCCTGACGGCGGGAAAGGGAACGCGCCTTGGTGCCGGAGGGGTGACCCTGAGCAGCCACCAGATGACGGGGAGCACCGCGAGCGCGAGGAGCACCCAGGGTGCTCCGAATGCCAGTGGTCCCATCGCCAGCATCTGTCAAACCATTCCGATTGTGCGGGGGGAGGACAGTGCCTCGTAGGCCGCGAGCAGGGCGCCCTGGGGCGGCCGGTCTGTCCTGTGCGTGGCAAAGGTCCAGTCCTGCCTCAGGCAGGCCCGCGACAGTGTTTCCTGCAGCGCTTTCAACCTGTCCCTGTAGGCGCCCTTGAGCGCTTCTGCCCTGCGAGCCAGAAGCTTCAGGCTGGTTTCGATGTCTTCGAATTCGGTTCGCCCGCTGAATGGCAGTTCCTCTTCAGCCGGGTCCAGCACCTGGATCAGGTGGCCCCGCACGCCCATCGAACCATAGTGACGCAACAGCTCCAGAAGCGGTTCGGGGGGTGACAGCCAGTCACTGATCAGGATCACCTGGGAGAACCTTGGCAGTGCGATGCGCGGAGGCTGCCCGCGCGCCATGCTCGTGTTCCGCGCCCAGCTGAGTGCCAGACGGTCGATCGCCTGGCGCCCCGTCGTGGCAGGCTGGTCGCCGCCCAGTTCTCCTACGCGTTCGCCACCGCGCACCAGGAGGCAGGCGAAAGCAAGTGCCAGCACTGTCGCTCGTTCAAGCTTTGTGCTGGTTGCGATGTGTGACCTGTAGTGCATCGAGGGTGAGGCGTCGCGCCAGATCCAGATGCTGGCTGCAGCTGACCATTCGCGTTCACGCACGAAGAGGTGCTGCGACTTCGCCGACTGCCTCCAGTCGATGGCCATCGACGAATCCTCGTTGCGGTAGCGCCGGAACTGCCAGAATGCGTCACCCTGGCCGACGCGTCGGCGCCCATGCTCACCCTGGGCGACTGTTGCGGCCACCCTGTTGGCCTGTACCAGCAAGGGTGGCAGGCGGGCGCTCAGTTTCTCGGCATCCGAACGCATGTTGCTGGCTGGGCCTTGCGCCTGAAGCCAGCCGCCAAGCCGTGAGCCCCATCCGGATGAAGCTTGCAGTTTCAATGGCAATGTTCCCGTGCTCTGGTCATGCGTTGCCGGTCGGCTTTACAGGAATGGACGCGTGAGTCTGTTGATGACATCGGCCATCGTCACGCCGTCCGCCCGCGCTGCAAATGTGAGTGCCATGCGATGGCGCAGAATTGGCTGGGCGAGTGCCACGACGTCATCGACCGACGGGGCAAACCGGCCTTCGATCAATGCGCGGGCGCGTACAGCCAGCGAAAAGGCCTGGCTGGCGCGCGGGCCGGGACCCCATGCAACGTGCGCCTTGATGTCTTCGGCGCCGCCCTCTTCGGGGCGGGCGCTGCGCACGAGGGCGAGGATGGCGTCGAGGACCTTTTCACCCACCGGGATCGCGCGAACCAGGCGCTGGAAGAACATCAGCTCCTGCGCTCTGATGATCTCGCGCGCATGGTCGTCGGTCACGCCGGTCGTGGACAGCAGGACGCGTTTCTCGGCCTCGAGGTCAGGGTAGCCAATGTTGATCTGGAGAAGGAAGCGATCGAGCTGCGCCTCCGGCAGGGGATAGGTTCCCTCCTGTTCCAGCGGGTTTTGAGTTGCAAGTACGTGGAAAGGGTGGGGCAAGTCGTATCGCATGCCCGCGACTGTCACGTGTCGCTCCTGCATGGCCTGGAGCAGGGCTGACTGCGTGCGGGGGCTGGCGCGATTGATTTCGTCCGCCATGAGCAATTGTGCGAAGACGGGGCCCCTGATGAACCTGAACCTGCGCTTGCCGGTTTCGTCTTCCTCGAGCACTTCGGATCCGAGAATGTCTGCCGGCATGAGATCCGGGGTAAACTGGATGCGCTTGGTGGCAAGGCCCAGGACGATCCCCAGCGTCTCGACAAGCCGCGTCTTGGCGAGGCCGGGTACGCCAATGAGCAGCCCGTGTCCTCCGGCGAGCATGGTTACCAGTGTCTGGTCGATCGCTTCGCGCTGGCCAAAGATCACATGACCGATCGCTTCACGCACGGCGGCAAGACGTGCCACGGCGTTCTCCACTTCGCGAACAATCGACTCGGAGCTGTCCAGGGCTGGCAGGTTGGGTGACACGTCTGCGGTTCCGTTTCTCGGGCTGCGGGTTTTGGGCCTTGGCGGTGCGGCGAGGCGTTGCGTGCGTCGCGACCGCTATCTCCTGCGCTGTTATAACCAATTTGGATGGCGCAACAGAACATTCCGTTGGCTTATATTGAACGCGGGTGCTGTCCTGATGTTAATGTTTGTCGACAACCCGTTTCCTGAAACAACGCTGGCATGACAGAACTGAAACAAGATCCCTTGCACTGGGGCGCACCGGCCCCGGATGTGCTGCGCGGGCTGGCAGAGATCCAGGCGGAGGCCGCGCGCGGCCGCAGCCTGCCTCCGGTCGATCGTTGGAACCCGCCATTTTGCGGCGATCTCGACATCCGGATTGGCGTGGACGGGACCTGGTACTATCTTGGGTCGCCGATTGGGCGGCCGGGTCTCGTCCGGTTGTTTGCCTCGATCCTGCGGCGCGACGAGGACGGTAAGTATTACCTGGTTACTCCGGTTGAGCGTGTTGGTATCCGGGTCGATGATGCGCCGTTCACTGCCGTCCGGGTGGATTGTCGCGGCGAGGGCGAAGATCGCACGCTCGAATTCACCACCAATGTTGGGGATATCATCGTGGCTGGGGAGGGTCATCCTTTGCGTGTCCACACGGACCCGGTGGACGAAGCGCCGCGTCCCTATCTACGCGTTCGCGGTCGCCTCGATGCGCTTGTGTCACGTTCGGTGTTCTATGAGCTGGTGTCTCTTGGTGAGATGCGTGAGACCCCGGTCGGGAGCGTGCTCGGTGTTGTGAGCCAGCGCGCGTTTTTTCCGCTCGGTCCAGTGGCTCCATGAACGAGACGGACTTGCGTCATCGGCTGAGGCAGCTGGCGTCACGGGGGCCCGTGATGCAAGGGCGGGGCGACCATGACCTCAATCCCCATGTCGCGCGGGTGCGCGGGGCGGCGAAGCTCACACCGGCGGCCGTTCTTGTTCCCATCGTGATGCGCCAGTCGGCGCTGCACGTCCTGTTCACGCGCCGTGCGGACCACCTTGCGCGCCATGCCGGGCAGGTCAGCTTTCCCGGTGGGCGGCTGAACGGGGGCGCTGAAACTGCCGTTGAGGCCGCGTTGCGGGAGACGGAGGAGGAAATTGGCCTTGGTCGCACGCATGTGGAGGTGCTGGCCGAACTTGATCCCTACGAGACCGGCACCGGTTTCAGGATCCAGCCTTTTGTGGGTCTTGTCCAAGAGGGCTTTGCCCTGAACGTCGACGGCGCGGAAGTTGCTGAGGTTTTCGAGGTCCCGCTTGCCTTTCTGATGGACCGGCGGAACCATGAGACCCATGCCGGCGTCTGGCAGGGCGTTGAGCGGCGCTATTTTGCGATCCCATTCGGACGTCACTATATCTGGGGTGCAACGGCCGGTATAGTCGTGAACATGCATGATTGTCTGCAGCCCTAGCTCATGACACTTCCTTGTTCCATTGCTGGACAGCCCTGGCTGGCCTGGCCCGAGGTGCGCGCGTTGATGGAGGCGCTTGGGGTGGCGCGCTTTGTCGGCGGCTGTGTGCGCAATTCCCTGCTTGGCTTGCCAGTCGACGACATCGATATCGCAACGCCGCTGACGCCGGATGCCGTGGCCGCATCCGTGGTTGCGCGCGGCATGAAGGCAATTGATACCGGTGTCGAGCATGGAACCGTCACTGTGGTTGCCAACGGGCATCCGTTCGAGGTGACTACCCTGCGGCGCGATGTTTCGACGGATGGGCGCCGGGCGACGGTCGCTTTCACGACGCTGTGGGAGGAAGATGCTGGTCGTCGTGATTTCACGATCAATGCGCTCTATGCCGATATTGATGGCCGCATTCATGACTATCATGACGGTATCGGGGACCTTCAGCTTGGCAGGGTGCGTTTCATTGGCGATGCGGACCGGCGCCTTGCAGAGGATCATCTTCGAATCCTTCGGCTGTTCCGGATCCACTCGTGGTACGGGCGGGGCGAGATCGATCCGGTTGCGTTGACGGCGTGCCGTGCTGCGCGCGGGTGTATCGGGAGGCTCTCGGGGGAACGCATCCAGAAGGAGATGCTGAAACTGCTTCGCGCCCGCCACCCGGTTCATGCGTTGCGATCGATGCGCGACGTGCACGTGCTCGAAGAGGTCATTCCGGGTGACATCGATCTGGAGGTGCTCGCGCGCCTGTGCGAACTTGATTTGCGGAATGGCTCTGCGCCGGACGCGGTTCTGCGCCTGGGTGGAATGATGCGCGGTGGCGCCGTGGGCGATGTTGCGTCACGGTGGCGGTTGTCCAATGACGATCGTGCACGGCTTGTATCGCTGTTCAAGGTGGGTGGTCTGCTGGTTCTGCCGTTCGATGATGCAGCACTCGGACGAGCGCTCTATCGCCATGGCGTGACGACCATTGATGGTTTGCTGAGGCTCGACTGGGCGCGGTCGGCCGATCCGTTCGACGAGCCTGAGAGGCTGCGGCAGTTGCGGCATGTGCAGGCCTGGAGGCGTCCCGTTCTTCCCGTCGACGGGGCGGATGTGTTGCGGGCAGGTATTCCGGAGGGCCCTCTGGTTGGCCGGGTGCTGAATGCGTTGGAGGATTGGTGGGTTGAGGCGGGGTTCCCCTCTGATACCGGTCTGGCTCACCGTCGCTTGATTGAGGTTGTTGCCGGGATTAAGCCCGGCTGATACCGGAATTCCCGCAGAAGGAGCTGCCTGTGGCAAAGATTCAAGTGATCGATTCGCTGTCCATACCCGGCTCTCTCGAGCGGGAAAATGATGATGCCATGGGGGCGACTGGCTCCCTTGCCTTTGTGCTGGATGGCGTAACGAGTCTGTCGGAGGATTCCCTCCTGCCCGGGCGCAGCGATGCCGCTTGGGTTGCCCATCTGGCGCGCGACCTCCTGCTCAAGACGCCTGCTGCTCATCCTGCCGACTTGCGGGGGCTGGTCCGCGAGGTAGCCACAGGCATCACACATGAATTCGAAGCCCAGAGGTCACGGCTGCCTGCAGGCCGTCACGAGCTTCCCTGGACGACGCTCAGCCTGATCGGCGTTGAACCCGGCCGGCTTGTGACCTGCTACGTGGGCGACAGCCGTATACTCGTTGAGACCCGCGATGACTGCATTCACAACATTGGCAGGACCCCGTCCCGCGGGACTTATGAGACCCAGCTGGCCGCAAAGATGCTTTCAGCTGGCAAGGGCATCGGCGTTGATGCGCTTCGACAGACGGTGGTCGAGGAACTGCGTCGCGAGCGTGAGAGGGTCAATACGCCTGAAGGATACTGGCTCCTGGGTGCCGATCCTGCAGTCAGCGACCACCTTTTCATGGGCGGCCTGTTGCTCGATTCGCCGGCCATCGTCTTGCTGGCAACGGACGGTTTCTATGCGCTGGTCGAAGACTACCATGCCTTTGACGATCGGGAACTCGTGGCGACTGCGCAGACAATCGGGCTTGCTGCGCTGGCGTCCCAGCTCAGGCGCATCGAGGATGGAGATCCGTTGGGCAAGCGCTTTGCACGCATGAAGAAAAGCGACGACGCGACGGCAATGCTTCTGCGGGTCGAGCCTTAGCGCGCGCGGATGCGGCGCAGCGATCCCGTTACCGTTCGCACGAGCTTGCCGTCCGTCACATTCGTGAACTCAAGGCGCATCTCCTTGCCTCTGAGGCTGCGGCGATAGGTCTGCAGTTCGGGTTTTCCGCTTTCGTTGATCGCGAAGCTGGAGATCACGAGGCCGCTGCCGTCGAGACGGGCCCAATAGAGGGAGTTGCCGCCATAGGGGTCGATCTCGGACTTCGACCTCCAGGTGTTCGGTGCGGGGGCAGGCACGAATTCCACGGTCGTCGACTTCATGACTTCAAGTGGGGCGTCGGGATTGCCCTTTTGGCGCTGGAGCGTCGACCAGCTAACGAGGAAGCCCCCGATATCCGTTCGTGCGAGCGTCACCGCAATGTCGCGGGAAGAGGTCGGGAAGTCCTCGTCTGTTTCGCTTGTTGCCGTAGCTTTGCCCTGCCAGTCGCCTAAATAACTGTCGATAGTGCCGGGATTGGTCTTTGCGTTCGCCTCTGCTCGCGCATCGTTCATCGAGATGGCGGCTGCGACGCTCAAGGCGAGGACCAAGGCCAGTGAGACCAAGCGCTTCATTGTTGCCATCCCGGGTTCAAATACAGACTTTTCAACGGATACTGGTTCGATCGGTTTGGATCAAGGCCAGCGGACTTCCGGCGGCATGGACATCAGGATTGCTTCCACATTTCCGCCGGTTTTAAGACCGAACTGGGTTCCGCGATCATGCAGGAGATTGAATTCCACGTAGCGCCCGCGCCGTGCGAGCTGGTGGTTGCGATCTTCTGCCGTCCAGGGACGGTTCATGTGTCTGCTCACAAGCTGCGGGTAGATCCCAAGGAAGGCGAGGCCGACGTCGCGCGTGAAGGCGAAGTCGGCCTCCCAGTCTGCTGTGTCGAGATTGTCAAAGAAGATGCCGCCGGCACCGCGCGGCTCGTTGCGGTGGGGGAGGAAGAAGTACTCGTCGCACCAGGACTTGAAGTCACGGTAATAGGACGGATCATGGCGGTCGCATGCTGCGCGAAGGGCGGCATGGAAGTCCTGCGCATCCTGCTCGTCGTGCTTCATCGGCGTGAGGTCGGCACCGCCACCAAACCAAGACCGCGTCGTGATGATGTGGCGCGTGTTCATGTGAACCGCTGGTACATGCGGGTTCTGCATGTGCGCGACCAGCGATATGCCCGAGGCCCAGAAGCGCGGGTCCTGGCTTGCGCCCGGGATGTTCTGGGCGAATTCCTTCGAAAACGTTCCGTAGACCGTCGAGATGTTGACCCCGACCTTCTCGAAGACGCGGCCCCGCATGATCGACATGGTGCCGCCGCCGGCCTCGGTGTCGGGGCCCGACGTGCGCGACCATGTCTTGCGCTCGAAGCGGCCCGCCGGTCTGTCGGCGTATTGCCCGGTCAATTCGTCCTCGAGTTTCTCGAAGGCCTGGCAGATGCGATCACGTAGTTCCTCGAACCACTTTGCCGCCCTGTATTTGCGATCGGTCATGACGTCGATGTTCATTCAGCGTCTCTCTCGTTACGCGTCGTCCAGCGTGTCTGTCGTAGCATTTCTCCCAGGATCATGGCGGCTGCGACGGCTACATTCAGCGAGCGCCTGTCTGGCTCCATGCGTATTGCAACCGCGCCGTCGCTGGCAGATGCAACCTCGGGCGGGACGCCAGCGGTTTCGCTGCCCAGGAGAAGCGTGTCGTCGGCTCGGTAACGCCACTCTGTGTAAGGGATGGTTGCGTGGGTGGTTGCCAGGATCACGCGGCCTGACGTGGATGCCCTGAATGGTTTCCAGCCTGCATGGCGGATCACCGTCGCCTTTGGCACGTAATCCATGCCTGCCCGACGCATCGCCGCATCGCCGAAGGGGAAACCGCAGGGCTCAATAATGTCGACGGCCACACCCATGCAGGCTCCGAGACGGATGATCGTTCCCGTGTTGGCAGCAATATCCGGTTGGTAGAGCGCGACACGCATTGACAAGGATCAAGCCCAGCTGGAATCGGGACTCGGATGTGAACGATGCGGCACGGTGGAAGAAATCCGCCATTTATGCGGCATCGTGACGCAAGACCGGTGTCGTCCTACTCCCATATTTTCGCAGCGTCGTCATTCGACCGGGCTTGCCAGTTCGGGGTTGTCATCCTATCGCTTCCGCCCACCTATGTTCTGCCAATCCCCGCGCGAAAGGGAGCTAAACACTTGGCGCACGCGTCTGAAAAATCCCACGTAACCCGTCGGGACTTTATCATTGTCTCTTCCCAAGTAGCGCTTGCAGTCGGCGCCGCCGCAACTTTGTGGCCGTTCATCGACCAGATGAACCCGGCAGCCGACATGTTGGCGCTCAAGGAAATTGAGTTCGATCTCTCGTCGGTTCAGCCCGGACAGACCGTGACGACGGAGTGGCAGAAAAAGCCTGTTTTCATTCGTCGTCGAACACCGGAAGAGATCAAGGCTGCCGAAGATGCCCAATTGACGGATCTGCCAGATCCACAAGCCGACAAGGACCGCGTGCAGAAGCCAGAGTGGCTTATCCTTGTGGCGACGTGTACGCATCTGGGGTGCATTCCGTCGAACCTGTACAAGGGGGAATATGGCGGATGGCTGTGCCCTTGCCACGGGTCGCACTATGATACGTCAGGCCGGATCCGCAAGGGTCCTGCGCCCCGGAACCTCGATGTTCCGCCCTATCAGTTCGTGTCGGATACCAAGGTTCTCATCGGCGCTGCGCCGAAGGCGTCAGCACCGGCTGCACAGGGATAAGAGACCACACCATGGCCCATGGCAACTATCGTTACGAGCCCAAGACCGCGTTCGCAAAGTGGTTCGACTCGCGGCTGCCGATCATTCGTCTCGTCGATGAGTCGGTCCTTCAGTTTCCGACCCCCAAGAACCTGAATTTCTGGTTCACCTTTGGTGGCATCCTGACATTCATGCTGGCCGTGCAAATCATCTCGGGGATCGTGCTTGCGATGCACTATGTCCCGCATGAGGCCATGGCGTTCGACAGTGTCGAGCGCATCATGCGCGATGTGAACTATGGGTGGCTCATAAGATACATCCATTCCAATGGTGCCTCGATGTTCTTCATCGCGGTCTATATTCATATCCTGCGGGGCCTATATTATGGCTCTTACAAGGCGCCGCGAGAGGTGCTTTGGCTTCTCGGGATCACGATTTATCTGCTCATGATGGCCACTGGTTTCCTTGGTTACACGCTGCCTTGGGGCCAGATGTCATTTTGGGGCGCCACGGTGATCACGAATTTCTTCAGCTCGATTGACCAGGTTTTGCCTGGCGTCGGCTCTGCGATCACGCAGTGGCTGTGGGGGTCGTTTGCGGTCGATAACACGACGTTGCAGCGGTTCTTCTCGCTGCACTATCTGCTGCCCTTCGTGATTGCGGGTGTGGTGGTGCTGCACATCTGGGCGCTGCACGTGCCCGGCAACAACAATCCGCTGGGCATCGATGTGAAGAGCACCGCCGATACCGTGCCCTTCCATCCCTATTACACGATCAAGGACCTCTTCGCCCTTGCGATGTTCGTGTTGTTCTTCTCGGTGTTCATCTTCTTCTACCCGAACTTCCTCGGCCATGCCGACAATTACATTCCGGCTGACCGTCTCGTGACGCCTGCGCACATCGTTCCCGAGTGGTATTACCTGCCATTCTACGCGGT
>JBEIFU010000084.1:0-10091 GCA_040382295.1 Alphaproteobacteria bacterium | reverse complement strand
CCCGCCGATACTCGATCGCCGCCAGCACGAGCTGAAAAAGCCCGAGCACGATGACAGCGACGGCCATGGCGAGTTCAGGGGTCATGGGTCAGCAATGTCCCCTGGAAACCGCCCTCTTCACCTTAAATGCGTCAAGAAGTTTTCCGAAGTCCTTTGGACCAATCGCGGCAGGCGATTTTTTTTCCCCTGGCGCCTCAAATTGCAAACCGTGGATCAGCAGCTCGGAAGTGCTGTGCTCCGACGTCTCGTCCAGCCCACTTGCCCGGATCTTCAGAACCAGCGGCGGGGTCATGTGCTCTCCGTACCAGCCTTGGTAGCGTTTGAAGCCGGCTTCGGACGGCACGTCCCAGCTCCTGATAATTTCGTGCTTGAACACCGCGTAGAATTCGTCTCCGAGAGACCTCACGATGAGCCGTCCGTCCGAGATCTGATAGCCGACCTGAAGATTTCCGAAATGAAACTGGTTGGGTTCGATCTTTTTTTTCAGCAGATCCTTGAAAGTTTCTGGTTCCTTCGACGCCCCGGAAATTTTCGGAAGCTCGAGCTTCAGGTTCCAGCCGAGCCGCGCCACCGAAAGCATGCCCATCCCGATCAGGAGCGCGACCCCGCACGGAACCGCGACCTCGCCCCACGTTCCCTTGAGAGAGGAGAGAAATGCGGCAATCTCGGGCGCTTCCGTCGCCGCTGCCCCTAGAAGCACCGTGGCCCCGAGATAGCAGGAAACAAGCACGCCGCCGCTCAAGGCCAGCACGCCAGCACTTTCAAAGACATCGCCGAAGAATGAGCCTGTGTGCTGCTTGCTTTGGGCTTTCAGCTTCTTGTCGAGATCGGAGTCCTTTCTGATGACGGCATTCAGGCGCGAGATCTGCGTCATCCAGCCCGATGCCCAGACGCTGCTCAAGCTCAGCAATGGATCGCCAAACGCCTTCGCGCTGAACTCCTGCGCGTTCAATTGGTATTCGTCGTCATTTCTGTTCTGGTCTTGCGGCATTACCCCGTACCCATCTTCGAATGCCCGGACACGTCCAGAACGCAGCGCACAGCGCGCAGACGGTTCACGGGCCCTGACCGGACCCTCAATAAAGAAGGGTGGCGGTCCGAATTGGCAACGCAGCCCATGCAAGTTCTGGCTGATTTAAAGCCGAACCGCACCTAAAAGACACATTTTTCGCCTCTTAGGGGAATCTCGTCCAAGCCAATTCGTCCCTTGGGAACGTGCCGGCCGCCCCCAGTCTGGGCCACCTCACCACGTTGACTCTGGCCGGGCCGCTCGCCACCATCCTCCCAACGTTCGGACTCGGCCGGGAGGCTCGGTCCGCGCGGTCATACAGTCGACCCTTTGCGGAAGAGAGCAAAGCCCCCTCGAAGGGCCTTGCCGCCGAAGGAGCAACCGCCCTGGAATCTCTCAGGCACCCGGGACCGCAAAGGCGATGACAGTCTGGAAAGCGGACGAGGCGCGCAAACCAAGCGCCATCGTCCCACCGACGGGGTAGGCGGCGCGCCTGGTGCGAGCCGTGAAATCTCTCAGGTCCTCATGACAGGCAGGGGCACGATGGCAACGGAGCCGCGCGGCAATGCGCAGATCTGGTGACATGGTGCAACCCGCGACGCCGACCAGGAAGGACCGCCCATGGCCGAACCGGCCACCAACGAAACGCTCAAGCGCACGCCGCTCTTTGCCCTCAACACCGAGCTCGGTGGCAAGATGGTGCCTTTCGCGGGCTACGAGATGCCCGTGCAGTTCCCGACGGGCATCCTGAAGGAGCACCTGCACACCCGTGCAGCCGCAGGCCTTTTCGACGTATCCCATATGGGCCAGGCCATCCTGCATCTCGAGGCCAAGGGTGGTCACGACGACATCGCCGCCGCATTCGAGACGCTCGTGCCCGGCGACCTCAAGGGCCTGAAGCCCGGCCAGATCCGCTACACCCTGTTGCTCAACGAGCAGGGTGGCATCCGCGATGACCTGATGGCGACAAGGCCGGAAGCTGCCGAAGAAGCGGGAACCCTGTTTCTTGTTGTCAACGCGGGCACGAAGGACGCCGACTTTGCTCACATCGCGTCCGCGCTGAAGGGCCGGGTGCGCGTCGAGCGCCTCGAAGACCGCGCCCTCATCGCGCTGCAGGGGCCGAAGGCACACGAGGTGCTCGAGCGCATCGTTCCCGGCGTCGGCACCATGCTGTTCATGACCATGCGCAAGTTCACCTGGGAGCGCCAGGTGCTCTTCATCTCGCGCTCGGGCTACACTGGCGAGGACGGCTACGAGATCTCGGTACCGGGCGCCATCGCGACGGCCTTCGCCCGCGTTCTGCTCGCCGACGCAGGCGTGCTGTCCATCGGTCTCGGCGCCCGCGACAGCCTGCGTCTCGAGGCCGGACTCTGCCTCTACGGCCACGACATCGACGAGGCGACGACCCCGATCGAGGCTGACCTCGCCTGGGCCATCGGCAAGCGGCGCAAGGCGGAGAAGGGCTTCCCCGGCGATGCACGCATCCTCGACCAACTCTCAAGTGGGACGAAGCGCGTACGCGTTGGCATCAAGCCTGAAGGCAAGGCCCCTGCACGCGAGGGCGCCGAGATCGTCAACGCCGACGGTGCCGTCGTCGGTCTGGTGACTTCCGGTGGGTTCGGCCCCAGCGTCAACGGCCCGGTGGCCATGGGCTATGTGTCCCCGCAATATACAAAGGACGGCACCACGCTCGGTCTCAAGGTGAGAACGCAAGTCCTCCCCGCCCGCGTCGTTCCCATGCCCTTCGTGCCCAAGCGGTTCTACAAGCCATGACTGTCGCCCCATACATTTCCGCCCCCGCTTCAGCGGGGGAGGGGGACCATCGCAACGCGCCTCAACTTGTTTCCTCCCCCGCTTCAGCGGGGGAGGAAAGTACTTAAAGCCTCCACCGCTGAAGCGGCGGAGGACACCAACAAATGGAACATCACACCATGACCACCAAATACACCAAAGACCACGAATGGGTTCGCATCGACGGCAACACGGCCACCGTCGGCATCACGCCCTATGCTGCCGAGCAACTGGGTGACGTCGTGTTCGTCGAGCTGCCGGCGATCGGCAAGAAGGTCACCAAGGGCGGTGAGGCCGCTGTTGTCGAAAGCGTGAAGGCCGCCTCCGAGGTTTACGCGCCCCTGACCGGCGAAGTGGTCGAGGTCAACAGCGCGCTCGAGGGCGAGCCCGCCAAGGTCAACGCCGATCCCGCCGGCAATGGCTGGTTCCTCAAGCTGAAGGTCAGCAACGAGGCCGAGCTTGGCGAGCTGATGTCCGAAACCCAGTACAACGAATACCTGAAGGGGCTCTGATGCGTTATCTTCCGCTGACCGAAGCCGACCGCCGGCAGATGCTGGGCGTCATCGGCGCGAAATCCGTCGACGACCTTTTTCGAGACGTTCCCGACGCCGCCCGGCTCACGACGCTCGTCGACTTGCCGATGCATGCGGGCGAACTCGAGGTCGAGCGGCAGATGGCAAGGCTCGCCGCCCGCAACGTGAGCGCCGGCTCCGTGCCTTTCTTCTGCGGTGCGGGCGCCTATCGTCACCATGTCCCCGCGTCAGTCGATCATCTGATCCAGCGCTCGGAATACCTGACAAGCTACACGCCCTACCAGCCGGAAATCGCGCAGGGCACGCTCCAGTACCTGTTCGAGTTCCAGACCCAGATCTGCATGCTGACCGGCATGGAGGTCGCCAATGCCTCGATGTATGACGGCTCCACCGGCACCGCCGAGGCCGTGCTGATGGCCGCCCGCGTGACGGGCCGCAAGCGGGTCGTGCTGTCGCGCCAGCTGCATCCGCAATACGCCGAGACTGTCCGCACCACCTGCGAGATGGCCGACATCGAGGTCGTGGACGGCGACGCCGCGACGCTCGACGACAAGACCGCCTGCTTCGTGGTCCAGAACCCGGACTTCTACGGCAGCATCGCCGACATCACGCCGCTGTCTGACGCAGCCCACGCCAAGGGGGCGCTGCTGATTGCTGTCGTGACCGAGATTGTCTCGCTGGGTGCCATCACCCCGCCCGGCGAGATGGGCGCCGACATCGTCGTCGGGGAAGGCCAGTCCATCGGCAACGCGCTGAATTTCGGTGGCCCTTATCTGGGTCTCTTCGCAACGCGCCAGAAGTTCCTGCGCCAGATGCCCGGGCGCCTCGCGGGCGAGACCGTCGACGCCGAAGGCCGGCGCGGCTTCGTGCTGACGCTCTCCACCCGCGAGCAGCACATTCGCCGCGAGAAGGCGACCTCGAACATCTGCACGAACTCGGGGCTCTGCGTGCTGGCCTTCACGATCCATCTCTCGCTTCTGGGAGAGGACGGGTTCCGCAAGCTTGCTGCGCTGAACCATGATCGGGCCGTGATGGCAGCTGACCGCCTCTCAAAGGTCAAGGGCGTTGAGCTGGTCACACCGACCTTCTTCAACGAGTTCACGCTGAAGCTGTCAAAGCCCGCCGCCGCCGTCGTCGATACGCTGGCAGGACAGGGCATCATCGCGGGCGTTCCCGTGTCGCGACTGAAGCCGAATGATCCGGCCGCAGCCAATCTCCTCCTGGTCGCCGTGACGGAAACGGTGACACCCTCAGACATCGACGCGCTCGCGGGCGCGCTCGCAAAGGTGCTGTGATGATGAACAAGCAAGGACGCCCCACCACCGCCACGGGCGGCGACACCGCGGGCTTCACGACGATCTCGGGCCACAGCGGCCTCGACCACGAGGAAAAGCTGATCTTCGAACTCGGTCGCACCGGCAAGTGCGGCGTCGACCTGCCCGAGCCTGAACTCAAGCACGATCGCCTGGGCGGTCTGCGCCGCCGTGGCACGATCGGCCTGCCGGGCCTGTCGGAGCCCGAGGTCGTTCGCCACTTCGTGCGCCTCAGCCGCAAGAACTACGCGATCGACAGCGGCTTCTATCCGCTGGGCTCGTGCACGATGAAGCACAACCCGCGCCTCAACGAAAAGATGGCGCGCCTGCCGGGCTTTGCCGACATCCATCCGCTGCAGCCGATCTCGACGGTCCAGGGCGCGCTCGCCCTCATCGACCATCTCGCGCACTGGCTGAAGCTGTTGACCAACATGCCCGCCGTCGCGATGAGCCCCAAGGCCGGCGCGCATGGCGAGCTGTGCGGCCTCATGGCCATAAAGGCGGCCCATGAGGCGCGTGGCGACAAGCGCACTGTGGTGCTCGTGCCTGAATCCGCGCACGGCACCAACCCCGCGACCGCAGCCCTCGTTGGCTACACGGTTGAGGAAGTGCCCGCGAACGAACGCGGTCGCGTCGACCTCGAGGCCCTGAAGGCCAAGCTCGGCCCGCACGTCGCGGCGATCATGCTGACGAACCCGAACACCTGCGGGCTCTTCGAGAACGACATGATCGAGATCTCGAAGGCCGTTCACGCGGCAGGCGCCTATTTCTACTGCGATGGGGCCAATTTCAACGCTATCGTCGGGCGCGTCCGGCCGGGTGACCTCGGCATTGATGCCATGCACATCAACCTGCACAAGACCTTCTCGACGCCCCATGGCGGCGGCGGCCCGGGCGCAGGCCCGGTTGTGCTGTCGGCAGCCCTCGCGCCCTTCGCCCCGCTGCCGCTCGTGGTTCACGGCAAGGACGGGTTCCAGCTTGTCGAGGACCCGGCCACGGCGAAGGCCCATGACGCCCAGCCCTACGGCCGCATGAGCGCTTTCCACGGCCAGATGGGCATGTTCACCCGGGCCATGGCCTACATGCTGAGCCACGGCGCCGATGGCCTGCATACGGCGGCCGGCGACGCGGTACTCAACGCGAACTATGTCCTCGCCTCGCTCAAGGACGTGATGACCGCGCCCTTCGGGGCCACGGGTCCCTGCATGCACGAGGCCCTCTTCGACGACAGCTTCCTCAAGGACACGGGAGTGACCACGCTCGACATCGCAAAGGCGATGATCGACGAGGGCTATCACCCGATGACCATGTACTTCCCGCTTGTCGTCCACGGCGCCATGCTGATCGAACCCACCGAGACCGAGTCCAAATTCGCGCTCGACGAGTTCATCCGCGTCATGAAGGGCCTGGCAACGGCGGCAAAGTCCGGCGACAAGGTCCGCTTCGAAGGCGCGCCCCACCTCGCCCCGCGCCGCCGTCTCGACGAAACGGCCGCCGCCCGCAAGCCCGTTCTGCGCTGGGTCCCGCCGGCACCGAGGGCCGAGGCCGCCGAGTAGGCCGCGGTTCCCATGATTTGCCTGGCCCTTCCCTTGCGACAGCGGGGGGGGGGGCTCGCCTCCTGGAACCGCATGCGACAATTTGTTCAATTTTTGTTTTCGGCGATTTCGGCGATGTTCGGCGCTGTTGATCGATAGCGTGGGACTCCGCGCAACGATCCCCACCCACCCAAACATCCAGTCAAATCCAGCGCGGCGCTGCCCCCACCGGCGGCCTGCATTGCATCCCCGACCGCCGATGCAATAGCCTGCGCGCATCTTACAATTCGGAACATCACCCTATGACAGCCATCAACGAAGTCACCGACCTGACGCTCGAGGGCGACATTGCCGTCCTCACCCTCAATTCCCCGCCCGTGAATGCCCTCTCGGCGCCCGTGCGCGACGGCATCTTCAAGGGGGTGGGCGAGGCGGTGGCCAACCCAGCGACCCGCGCCATCGTGCTGATCTGCCAGGGACCGACCTTCATTGCCGGCGCCGACATCAGCGAATTCGGCAAGCCGCCCAAGGGCGCCAGCCTGTTCGACGCGCAGGCCGCCATCGAGAACGCCCGCGTACCCGTGATTGCTGCGATCCACGGCACCGCGTTGGGTGGCGGGCTCGAGGTCGCGCTGACCTGCCACTACCGCGTGGCGGTTCCCTCGGCCAAGTGCGGCCTTCCGGAAGTCAAGCTCGGCCTTCTCCCCGGTGCCGGCGGCACACAGCGCCTGCCGCGCATCGTAGGCGCCGAACGCGCGCTCGAGATGGTGACCTCCGGCGAGCATGTCGGCGCCAAGGCCTCCGCCACCATGGGCCTCGTCGACGAGCTGGTGGAAGAAGGAAAGTTGCGCGAGGGCGCGCTCGCCTTCGCCCGCAAGGTCATCGACGAGAAGCGCCCCCTGAAGCGCGTGCGCGACCTCAACGACAAGACGGACGCCGCCCGCGGCAAGCCCGAGATCTTTGCCACCTTCCGCAAGGCCAATGCCCGCAAGTTTCGCGGCTTCGAGGCCCCCGAGGCCAACATCAAGTGCATCGAGGCCGCCGTGAACCTTCCCTTCGACGAGGGCCTCAAGGAAGAGCGTCGCCTGTTCATGGGCCTGATGACAGGCAACCAGTCGGCGGCGCAGCGCTATGTGTTCTTCGCCGAGCGCGCGACCTGGAAAGTGCCGGACGTGCCCGCCGACACCAAGACGATCCCGGTCCAGAAGGTCGGTGTCATCGGTGCCGGCACCATGGGCGGCGGCATCGCCATGAACTTCCTCAACGCCGGCATCCCGGTCACCATCGTCGAGCAGAAGCAGGAAGCGCTTGACCGGGGCCTTGCCGTGATTCGCAAGAACTACGAGACCACCGCCAAGCGCGGCCGCCTGAGCATGGAAGACGTGGAAAAGCGCATGGCCATGCTGACGGGCTCGCTGACGCTCGACGACCTCGCCGACCGCGACCTCGTGGTCGAGGCGGTGTTCGAGGACATGGGCATCAAGAAGGACGTGTTCGGCAAGCTCGACCGTATCGTCAAGCAGGGCGCGATCCTGGCCACCAACACCTCCTACCTGAACGTGGACGAGATCGCCGCCGCCACGAAACGGCCCGAGAGCGTCATTGGCTGGCATTTCTTCTCGCCTGCCAACGTCATGCGCCTGCTGGAGCTGGTGCGCGGCGACAAGACCTCGAAGGAGGTCATCGCTACCTCGCTGCAGATGGCCAAGAAGATCGGCAAGATCGCAGCCCTCGTGGGCGTCTGCCCCGGCTTCGTGGGCAACCGCATGCTGGCCCAGCGCCAGCGCGAGGCCCAGAAGCTGATCCTCGAGGGCGCCATGCCCTGGGACATCGACCGCGTCCTCTATGACTTCGGCTTCCCGATGGGTCCCTTCGCCATGTCGGACCTCGCTGGCCTCGACATTGGCTGGTTCAAGGAGAAGTCAACAAGCTCGACCATCCGCGAGATCCTCTGCGAGATGGACCGTCGCGGCCAGAAGACCGGCGCGGGCTTCTACGATTACGACGCCGAGCGCAATGCAAAGCCCTCGCCTGTCGTCGAAAAGATCATCCGCGACTTCGCGGCGAAGAAGGGCGTCAACCAGCGCACGATCTCCGACCAGGAAATCATCGAACGCTGCATCTATCCCATGATCAACGAGGGCGCGAAGATCCTCGAGGAAGGCAAGGCCATACGCGCCTCCGATATCGACATCGTCTGGATCAACGGCTACGGCTGGCCTGTCTATCGCGGCGGCCCGATGTTCTTCGGCGATACGATCGGCCTCGACAAGGTGCTGGCGAAGATGAAGGAGTTCGAGGGCCAGATGGGCGCCGACTTCAAGCCCTCGAAGATTCTCGAAAAGATGGTCGCGGAAGGCAAGCGCTTTCAGGACCTGAAGTAGCACCCCGGGAGCGCGGGCATCCTGCCCGCATCCCAACCCAAACACAGGTGCGGGCTGGAAGCCCGCGCTCCCAGCAAGAAGGATCATATTCATGCGCCAGGCCGTCATCGTCTCCTATGCCCGCACCGGCCTCGCCAAGGCCGCGCGTGGTGGCTTCAACAACACCTCAAACATGACGATGCTCGGCCACGCGGTCGAGCACGCGGTCAGCCGTGCCAAGGTCGCCCCGGCCGAGGTTGAGGACGTCGTCGCAGGCTGCGTTGCAGCCTCGGGCAACGTCGCCCGCGCCGGCGCGCTTCTGGCGGGTCTGCCCGTGACGACATCGGGTGTTACCATCAACAGGGCCTGTTCCTCGGGCCTGAACGCCATCGCCCACGCGGCGCACTATGTCACCAACGAAGGCGCCAACATCGTGGTGGGCTCGGGCGTCGACTCGATCTCGTTTCAGGGCGGCGGCGGTGGCGGCAAGGAACCGCGCCTGACCGAGATGTATCCCGACTTCTGGATGCCCATGATCGACACGGCTGACGTCGTGGCCGCCCGCTACAATGTCAGCCGCGAATACCAGGACCAGTATTCGCTCGAATCGCAGCGCCGCATGGCCGCGGCCCAACAGGCGGGCAAGTTCAAGGACGAGATCGTCCCGGTGAAGACGAAGATGAAGGTCGTCGACAAGGTGACCAAGGCCGAGAGTTTCGTCGACTACGTGGTCGACCGTGACGAGTGCAATCGCCCGGACACGACGCTCGAAGGCCTCGCCAAGCTCGAACCCGTCAAGGGTCCCGGCAAGTTCATCACGGCTGGCAATGCAAGCCAGCTCTCCGATGGCGCGGCTGCCGTTGTCGTGATGGAAGCAAAGGAAGCCGAACGTCGCGGCCTGCAGCCCATGGGCGCGTTCAAGGGCTGGGCCATTGCCGGCTGCGAGCCCGACGAGATGGGCATTGGCCCGGTCTTCGCCATCCCGCGCCTGCTGCAGCGCCACGGCCTCAAGGTGGACGACATCGACCTCTGGGAACTGAACGAGGCCTTCGCCAGCCAGTGCCTCTACAGCCGCGACAAGCTGGGCATCGATCCGGCGAAGTACAATGTCAAAGGTGGCTCGATTGCCATCGTCCACCCGTTCGGCATGACGGGCGCGCGTCTGACCGGCCACGTCCTGATGGAAGGTCGCCGCCGCAAGGCCAAACACGTTGTCGTCTCGATGTGCATCGGCGGTGGCATGGGCGGCGCGGGCCTCTTCGAGGTCTACAACTAGGTCCGAGAACGACAACCCGGCGGGCAGGGTGCCACGCCGGGATATCGCTTCTTTTCGAAGATTTGCCTAGTGCAGCTTCGCGCCTAGCTCGGCGATGGCACTGTCGATGAGGGCATCACCACGCGCATCCGTCATGCGCTTGGCGATCACATCGCGCGCGGCTGCGGTGGCAGCAGCCGTTGCAGCCGCGCGGACCTCGGCGAGCGCATCCGCCTCGGCCTGGGCGATCTTCTGCTCCGCCATCTTTGCGCGACGGTCAATCTGTTGCTGG
>JBEIFU010000083.1:0-10202 GCA_040382295.1 Alphaproteobacteria bacterium | reverse complement strand
GGCAAAGGAGGACAGCGACTGCGCGAAGTGGGTATCCCCTTCTGCCCTCCACTTAAGTCGTGCGTGTTCTGCAGCCTGAAAGGTCTCGCGCATGGACAGACATCCGAAGGCAAGATGCGCGCTGATGCGTGAGCAGGCTGACGCGCCCTCAAGTGGCGTCGACATGGCGCGCCGGTAGGTCCGGCCACGGTCCGAGAGGAAGGTCCCGAGAAGGCTCATGGCCTCGATGCGGCCACCGCGCTTTCGCTCCGTACACGGATCGTCTGCGAGACCCAGCGCTGGTGCGTCGGGCCAGTCATCGCTGCGGATGTCGGCCTTGCAAAGAGCTTCGGGTGCAGGGACTTGCGGGCTTCGCATCATGGCTTCCCATCGCCTCGCCCACCCGTCTCGCGTGCGCAGCGCACGCCAGACGCCGTGCTGGCGATACTCGATGAAGGCAATGCCATTGGTCCTCGCCCAGCGCCTCACGGCTCGATCACGGCTATAGGTCCACAGCAGGCCTGTTTCCTCATGGGCGTGAAGGGACGCGATGCCGATGCGCGCGTGCAGGCTCGAGAGCACCTCGATCGCTTCGCCGACCCTCACCACCAGAGCGGAGCCGCGCGCGCGCAGTGCGTCATCGAGATCCGAAAGGCATTCGCGCAGGAAGGCATAATGGCGCCCGGACATCTCCGGCTGGCGCCACAGCTGTGGTTCGATGATGTAGAGCGGCAGCACAGGCCGACCGCTTGCGGCAGCGGCCGCCAGGGCGGGGTGGTCGTGCAGGCGAAGGTCGCGCTTGAACCAGACGACGTCGATCATGGCTGGCCTTATCGTGTCATGTCCCTATACGTTACCGAGGGCGGTCCGGGTCAGTCTCTTCCGATGCCTGGCCACCCTGCCGCAGCGCCCGCGTGATCCGGACGCTCGGCGACGACGTTACGTGTTGCCCTGAGGATAAGTAGCACTCATGACCTCGCCCGATCCGATCCGTACAACGGCCCTGCGCCTGGGTATGCTTGGGCTCGTGCCCTTTGTCGGCCTCGCCGGTGGAGCTGCCTTCGGCCCCGAGGACGTGCAAGCGGCTGCCAGCCCTGCCCTTCTTGCCTATGGCGCCACGATCCTCTCCTTCCTCGGCGGTATCCATTGGGGCTTCGCGCTGGCGCGGCCATTTCTTGCGCAACGCGAGATCTTGCTGATGCTGGGTGTCGGCGTGATGCCGCAATTGCTGGGCTGGGTTGCCCTGATCGTGCCCGCCGCGCTGGGCCATGTGCTTTGTGCCGGAGGGCTTGTCCTGTTTCTCGTCGCTGACCGCGAGGCCGTGGGCCGTGGGCTTGCGCCGGCCTGGTTCATGCAGTTGCGCTGGCCTCTCTCCTGCGGCGCCGCCATCACGATGCTGATCGGCGCGGCGGCGGCCTGACATCACGTCGGCGAACCTTCCTCGGCCTGCTGCGAGAGGGCGTAAGCCTCATCACTCGGCGCAAGCAGCAGGTACATGGCCGGCGTCACGAAGCGCGATAGCAGCGTGGATGACACGAGGCCGCCGATGATGACCCACGCCAGCGGCGAGTAGAGACCGGAGGCCTCGAGTGCCAGTGGCATCAAGCCTCCGATTGCGGTGACACTGGTGAGCAGGATCGGCAGGAAGCGAACCTCGCCTGCCTCCTCGATGGCTTCGAGCAGTGGTTTGCCTT
Source organism: Alphaproteobacteria bacterium (assembly GCA_040382295.1). GTDB lineage: Bacteria > Pseudomonadota > Alphaproteobacteria > Micropepsales > Micropepsaceae > SZUA-430. The sequence goes on along the minus strand of JBEIFU010000083.1, from coordinate 8,529 downwards.
GCGCGCGGAGCTGGTTGGTGAAGTCGACGAGGAGGATCGAGTTCTTGATCTCGATCCCAATCAGGGCGACGAAGCCGATGACGGCGGTGAAGGACAGCGAGTAGCCAGCCAGCCACAGCGCCACGAGGCCGCCCATGATGCCGAGCGGAATGATGCCCATCACGACGCCGGTGGCGCGGAAGGAATTGAACTCGAGGATAAGGACTGCGACGATACCGAAGATGGCGATGACGATGGCAGTCGACAGGTCGGCGAAGGCGCGGTTCTGGGCCTCGAGCTGGCCGCCGGCCGACAAGGTATAGCCTGCGGGAACGACCAGTTCCTTGTTCAGCCTCGCAAAGACGTCAGTTGTCACCTTGGATGTCAGGAACCCCGTGCCCGAGAAGGCGGTGATGGTGACGGTGCGCTCGCGCTGGTAACGGTCGATGCGCGAGGGTCCTCCCTCGAATCTCGGGTTCGTGAGAAGCGCCAGTGGTACGCCCGCGCCTGATGCCGTGGGCACATAGATGCGCTGGAGCGCATCGATCTCCTGGCGCGCCTCCATCGGCAGGCGCAGGACGATCGGGAACTCGTCTCCGTCGTCCTGACGATAGGCACCGACTGTGTCCCCTGAGAGGGCGATGCGAACGGTCTGGTCGACGGCGCCAGCCGGCACGCCCAGGATGGCGGCCTTGCGGGCGTCCACGCCGAGATCCAGGTCGGTGCGATCAAGGCGAACCGGGTTCGTGACGTTGCGTACGCCGGGGGTCGTTTCGATGATCTCCGTCGCCTTGCCGGCGAGGTCCTTGAGCGTAGCCAGGTCCTTGCCGCTAATGCGGACCGCGATCGGTGCGGCGATGGGTGGACCATTCTCGAAGACGCGCAGGTTGATCTGCGCGCCGGGTATGGCGCTGAAGGCCTGGCGCAACTGGTCGAGGACAGCGGGTGTGTTGCGCGGGTCCCATTTTTCCAGCTGCACGAAGACCTGGCCGTAATTGCTCCTGAAGTCCTCAGGGATCACGTTATAGAAGATGCGGGGGTTCGAGCGGCCGACGTTACCCATCACCCAGACCACTTCCTCCCGGGCCTGCAGGATCTCCTCGACCCGGCGGACGACACGGTCGGTCTCGGTCAATGCGGTGCCATCGGGCGTCTCGATGTCGACGACGAATTGCGGGGTCTCTGCCGGCGGGAACAGGCTGAACCCCAGGCGCGGGATCAGAAGCAGGGACAGGGCAAAGCCCAGCATGGCGACGACGATGACGAAGCGTGGCCTGAGCAGCGTGAAGTGGAGAATGGGGCGGTAGATGCCATGGATGCCTGCCATGACCACGCGCAGGACGATGTTACCTTCGGGATGTTCGTGGCGCGACAGGAGGCGACTTGCAAGGAACGGGATGATGGTCAGCGAGACAAGTAGCGACGCGCCCACCGTGTAGAGCACCGCGACCGGCAGCGAGCGCGTGAACTTGCCCGAACCTTCTGCGAGGAAGAGCAGTGGCAGGAAGGCCAGCATCAGGGTTGCCGTGCAGCCGACCACGGCGATGCCGATCTGGCTTGTTCCGGCCAGTGCGGCCTGCAGCCGTGTCTTTCCCTCCCGCAAGTGGCGGGCAATGTTCTCGGTCACGACGATGGAGTCATCAACGAGGAGACCCAGGGCGAGGATGAAGCCCGAGATCGAGAGCTGGTTGATCGTGAAGCCCGTGTAGAGGAGCAAGGTCACGCCGATGGCCAGCGATAGCGGGATCGAGACCATCACCACGATCGAGGCGCGCCAGCCCAGTGGCAGCAGCGTGATGAGCACGAGGCCGAAGGCGATCGAGAAGTCGCGGGCCAGCGTGTTGAGCCGCTTGGCGACATTCTTCGACTGGTCGAAGGCACGTTCCATCTTCACGCCCTGGGGGAGGTCGGCCTCGAAGGCGTCGATCGCCTTGAAGATGCGATCACGGACGGTGAAGACGTCCTCGTTGTCCATCATGTTGGCGGTCAGGAAGACGGCGCGCTTGCCGTTGAAGCGGGTCTCGTGCCTGAGCTCGGTGTAGGCCCAGTCGACATCGGCGATGTCGCGGACGCGCAGGGCCCGTCCGTCGACCGTTGCGATAACGGTGTCCCTGATCTCCTCGAGCGAGTCGAAGGCACCTGTCGCCTTGACGTTGAAGCGCCTGGCGCCGGAATGGATGGCCCCCGGCGGGGCGTCGACGGCCTCGGCGCGCAGGACATTGGCGACGGTCGAGATCGGGATGCGCCGTTCGGCGAGCTTGCCCATGTCGACGGAGATACGAACCTCGGTGGGTGGTGCGCCCCAGACCTCGGACTCGCGGATGCCGGGGATGCGCGCGATGATGTCGCTGAGGTCCCGGGCCGTGTCTTCGAGGGTGCGAATGCCGGCCGTGTCGCTGAGGAAGGCGACCTGCACGATGTTGGTCAGGGAGGTCCTGATCTTCTCGGTCCGCAGCGAGAGCAGGTTCGCCGGCAGCTGGGGTCGCAGGGCGTTGAGTTCGCGCGAGACCTCGTCGAATTTCTTGTCGGGGTCTGTCGTCCACTCGAACTCGGTCACGATGACAGCAACGCCGTCGCGCAAGGTCGTGTCGATGCGCTTGACGTCCTCCAGGGCATCGATGACCCGCTCGAGCGGATCGGCGACCAGCTTCTCCATGTCGGCGGCGGCCGCGCCCGGCAGGATGGCGCGTACGATGACGATCGGGACGGGGAAGCTCGGGTCTTCGGCGCGCGGGATCTGTCGCACCGAGCTTGCACCGATGATGGCCAGCATCAGGAAGATGACCATCGTGAACTGCCAGTTGCGGACGAAGAAGGAGGTGAAGCCGCTCACTTGCGCATGGCCGGCTTTGCCGGGCTCCCCCCCTCGACCGTCACGGGCTGGCCGTTGCGCAGATAGGCGGCGCCGGAGGTTGCGACCTCATCGCCGGCCTTGAGGCCGCTCTTTACAAGGACGCTGTCGCCGCTGAAGCCTGCGATGGTGACGGCGACGCGGCTTGCCTTGCGGTCGGGCGAGATGACGAAGACATAGGCGGCGTCACCCTGTCCCTCGATGAGGGCGATTGCCGGCACGGCGACGAGCTTCTGGCTGGCATCGCCGATGAAGGGGGAGAGGCTGGCTTCCGCCACGAGGCCGCTGCGCAGGCCGTCGGGCACGCTGGCCAGCGTTATCTCGACGTCGAAGGCGCCGGTCAGCGGGTTGGCCTTGGCACCGATACGGGTGACCTCGCCGCTGGCGGTGAGCGTGTCACCGGCGATGCGAAGGCTGGCCTTGTCGCCGGTGCGGACCCGAACGACCTGGCGGTCGGAGAGCGGGGCGCGCATGATCATGCCCGATGTCGTGTCGCCCAGCGTGATGACGGGCGCGCCGGGCGCCATCTGCTGACCGACCTCGGCGTGGCGCACGAGGACGATGCCGTCGCTGGCGGCGACGAGGGCGGCGCGGCTCTCGTCGAAGCGGGCGGACGCCAGGGCCGAACTTGCGCGCTGGAAGGTGGTGCGGGCATCGTCGAGGCGCGCGGTGGACTCAGCGCCGCTGGCGTGCAGCGTGGTGACGCGGTCGAGATTGGCCTTGGCAGCGGCGAAGGCGGCCTCGGCTTCGGCGCGGCGGCCGGCTGTATCGGAAGGATCTGCGCTGACCAGCGGGTCGCCCTTCCTGACCGTGTCGCCGGCATCGACGGCATAGCGATGGACCACGCCGCCGGTCTTGAAGCTGAGCACCTGCTCGCGCTTGTAGGTGATCGTGCCCGAGACGATGATCTGGCCCGCATCAGGCGCGGGTGCGGCACGGGCGACCCTTACGGGCACGGGTGCCGGCGCGGAGGCTTCAGCCGACGCGACCAGGGCTGCGCCCATGGCCAGCAGCAGGCATGCTCTCCGGGCCATGCGTTGCAGTCCGTGCACTTGCTTCCCCCGAGCCAGGTTACCCTGCGACGCCGGCCCCCTGCCGAGCGCACTGCACTCCTTGGTTGAGCGCTATCATAGGCAGAAACCAAAATCAGCACATGTTTCAGCTGTGTTAACCAAGAAGATGGCTGAAAATCTGGTGTCGTTGCATTCCTGTTGTGACACGAGAGACAGATTCGTCGGACGATTTTGAGTGGCTGCTGTTATCGCGCTGTCATCCGGCAGCGGCTGTCGCGGGCGCTTCCGACATGGCCCGCCCCTTCTGGAACAAGTAGCTAACATCCGTGCTGACGCCAAGGGGGCGCGTTGACGCATCCTGCGCGGCGGCGGAGCGGGCGTTGTTTGCAGAACCGTGCACAGATATCATCGCGCCGATGAATGTAGTGCGGAGGCTTCCCATGAGGGCGTTTGTTGTCTGCCTTGCGCTGTCTGCGCTTATGCTTGGTGGCGAGGCGCTGGCCGAGGAACCGGCACCCAAGACGGCTCCTGCAGGCGATGCCGACCGCTGCCTTTTCTCGAGCCATGTCTCGGGCTGGTCCGAACTCGATGAGCGCAATGTCGTGCTGCGCGCCGGTCCTCGTCGGTTCAAGGTCACGTTCCTTGCCGCATGCAGACAGGCCCGGTGGGCGCATGCGGCCCGCGTCGAGGCCATGGGACAATGCGTCAGGCCTGGCGACGTGATCGTCTTCTCGTCGGCCGAGGGCTTTCACGAAAGGTGCATCATCGATGCCGTGGCGCTCCTGCCGCCCGGCTGGAAGCGCCCGGCAAAAGAGAGCACCCCGCCCTAGCCTGTCTTACCCGCGCAGCGTGGCGCCGCAGGCTTTTGCGACCGCAGCGACGATCCTTGCGCAGACTGCGTCGATTTCAGCCTCGGAAAGTGTGCGGTCTCGCGGCTGGAGGCGCACGCTGATGGCCACCGACTTGTGTCCCGGTTCGACGCCCTTGCCCTCATAGACATCGAACACCGTGACGGTTTCGATCAGGCCCCGTTCGGCCGCTGCGGCTGCTCGCACGATGTCGGAGGCCGGCAGGGATGACTTGACCAGGAAGGCGAAGTCGCGCTCCACGGCCTGGAAGTCGGAGACGTCGAGGCGTTGCCTGGTTTTCGTAGGCTTGGCTTTGGCGGCGGGTAGCGCTTCGAGCATGACCTCGAAGGCCGCGACGGGCCCTTGCAGATCGAAGGCCTTCAGCACGCGCGGATGAATTTCCCCGAAACAGGCGAGAACCACCTTGGGGCCCAGACGCAGCACGCCTGAGCGACCCGGGTGGAACCACGCGGGGGCATCCGAGGAGACCTGGGCGCTTTCCGGCACAACGCCGCAGGCTTCAAGAAGGGCGAAGACATCGGCCTTGGCCTGGAACACGTCTGTCGCCCATTGATGCCGGGACCAATGGCGTGGCCCTGATCCCGTGCGAACGCCCGAGGCCGCCGTGACCTGCTGGCCGGGATCAGCACCATGGAATTGTGGACCGACCTCGAACAAGGCCAGATCCCTTTGTCCGCGTGCGGCGTTGCGCTGCAATGCCGCGAGGAGGCCCGGAAGGACGCTGGGTCGCATCGCGTCGAGATCCGCGGAGATCGGGTTGGCGAGCACGAGGGCTTCCGGCACGCCGCCGAACAGGCCTGCCTGCGCCTGAGACACGAAAGACCAGGTGATTGCTTCGGAGAGGCCGCGCGCGGCGAGGGTGCGGCGCGCCGCGCGCACGCGCTTCTGGATCGGGGTCAGCACCGGCAACGGTACCGCGGCTGGCCGCGGCAGCGGCGTCGAGGGGACCTTGTCGAGACCGTGGATGCGGATCACCTCTTCGACGAGGTCGGCGGGTCCGTGGATGTCGGGACGCCAGCCGGGAACCGTCACGCGGGTACCGACCGTCGCCTTGAAACCAAGCCTGTCGAGGATGCCCATGGCCTCGGCCTGATGCATCGTCACGCCACAGAGTTTCTCGACCAGGGCTGGATCGAAGGTAATCTCGCGGCGCGTGTCGGGCACGCGGCCGGTGAGTGTGAGGTCACTGGGCTCTCCGCCGCAGAGTTCCAGGACGAGCTTCGTGGCGAGATCGAGACCTTCAATCACATAGTCGGGGTCGACGCCGCGCTCAAAGCGATAGCGGGCATCAGAGTTGATACCGAGCTCGCGCCCGGTGCGCGCCGTGCGCACCGGATCGAACAAGGCGCTCTCAATGAAGACATTTGTTGTGGCATCCGACACACCAGTCCCTGCTCCGCCCATCACGCCGGCAAGGCCGAGCACGCCGCTGTCGTCGGCAATCACGCACATCTGACCGTCGAGCGCATAGGTCTTGCCATCAAGAGCTGCGAGGGTCTCGCCGTCCGTTGCCAGACGGGCGTGGATTTCGCCCTTCAGCCTGTCTGCGTCATAGACGTGGAGCGGCCGCGCGCGGTCGAGCGAGACAAGATTGGTGATGTCGACCAGTGCCGAGATCGGACGCAGGCCGACGGCCTTGAGCCGCTGCTGCAGCCAGTCGGGCGACGGTCCGTTCTTTACGCCGCGCACGAGGCGGCCGGCGAAGATCGGGCATGCGGCGCGGTCTGCCGGCTCGAAGCGGAGGCCGATCGGGACGGGATTGTTGAAGCGTGCCGCAATGGCGATGGGTTGCTCGGCCTTCAGGCGCCCGAGGCCGGCGGCTGCAAGGTCACGCGCGATGCCGCGCACGCCCGTACAATCAGGTCGGTTGGGCGTCAGCTTGATCTCGATGACCGGATCGTTGAGGCCAAGGACCTCTGCGAATGGCTTGCCCACGGGTGCGTCCGCAGGCAGATCGATGATGCCATCGTGCTCCTCGCTGAGGCCCATCTCGCGTTCCGAGCAGAGCATGCCGTTCGATTCAACGCCACGGATCGACGACTTCTTCAGCTCGAGCCCCGTCGCGGGGATCACCGTTCCAGAGCGGGCGAAAACGCCCTTCATGCCGGTGCGGGCGTTGGGTGCACCGCAGACGACCTGCAGTTTTTCAGTGCCCGTGTCGACGATGCAGACGCGCAGCTTGTCGGCGTTGGGGTGCTTCTCGGCCGAGACCACGTAGGCGACCGTGAAGGCCGCGAGATCGCGCGCCTTGTCCTGTACGCTTTCGACCTCGAGGCCGATATGGGTGAGCGTGTCAGCGATCTTCTCGACGGACGCATCGGTGTCGAGATGGTCCTTGAGCCATGAGAGGGTGAATTTCATCGGCTGAGCCCTCCGGCGAGCGAGGGGACATCGAGGGCAGCGAAGCCGTAGTGCTTCAGCCAGCGGATGTCGGCATCGAAGAACGCGCGCAGGTCGGGCGCGCCGTATTTCAGCATCGCAAGGCGGTCGAGGCCCATGCCCCAGGCGAAGCCCTGGTACTTTGCGGGATCGTGGCCGCACATCTCGATCACCTTCGGATGGACCATGCCACAGCCCAGGATCTCGAGCCAGTCATTGCCCTGCCCCAGTTTGATTTCGGCGCCGGAGCGATCGCAACGTATGTCGACCTCGGCGGAGGGCTCGGTGAAGGGGAAGTGCGAGGGGCGCAGGCGCATCTCGACCTTCGGGACCTCGAACAGGGCGCGGCAGAACTCCTCCAGGATCCACTTCAGATGCCCCATGTGCGCGCTCTCGTCGATCACGAGGCCCTCGATCTGGTGGAACATCGGCGTGTGGGTCTGGTCGCTGTCCATGCGGTAGACGCGACCCGGCACGATGATGCGGATCGGGGGCTTCTGGGCCAGCATCGTGCGCACCTGCACGGGCGAGGTGTGCGTACGCAGGAGATGGCGCGCGCCATCGGGCTTTGGCTTGAGGTAGAAGGTGTCGTGCATCTGCCGCGCCGGATGCTCGGGCGGGATGTTCAGCCGGGTGAAGTTGTAGTCGTCGAGTTCGATGTCCGGACCCTCGGCGATCGAGAAGCCCATGTCGGCGAAGATTGCGATGGCTTCGTCGAGGATCTGGGATACCGGGTGGATGCGACCCGAGAGCTCGGGGCGCGGGGACAGGGTTACGTCCACGCGCTCGGTTGCGAGCCGGGCTTCCATTGCCATGTCGCCGAGCTGCACCTTGCGATCGGACAGGCGCGCCGACACGCGGTCGCGCATCGCGTTGACCTGGGCGCCGAATGTCTTGCGTTCGTCGGGGCTGAGGGCGCCCAGCGACTTCAGCAGTTCGCTGATGGAGCCCTTCTTGCCGAGGAGCTCGACGCGGACGGCCTCGAGCGCTGCTTCGTCGAGGGCGTCGTTGATGCGGGTCAGCGCATCGCGTTCGGTCGTTTCAAGGTCTTGCATGGTGTTCGTTCCGATTCGACTTCGATAGTTCTATCCCGGATGAGCCTGACGGTCCGCAGGATGCGAATCGTCAGGGCCGGTTCCGGGTGGAGAACGGCGAAACGAACTGGATACTCGAACAGCCCTAATTCGCCGCGCTTGCTGCCTGGGTGACCAGGGCTTTGAAGGCCTCGGGCTCGCGCACGGCGAGATCGGCCAGGATCTTGCGGTCAACCGCGATCCCCGCCTTCCCGAGACCGCTTATAAATCGGCCATAGGTCAGGCCGTGCTCGCGGACGGCGGCGTTGATGCGCTGGATCCAGAGGGCGCGGAAATTGCGCTTGCGCAGCTTGCGGCCGATGTAGGCGTGCTGGCCTGACTTGTCGACGGCTGCGTTGGCGGTG